>NZ_JAPEMU010000009.1 GCF_026342405.1 Kitasatospora sp. NBC_00240 | reverse complement strand
CTGTGCACCGTAGATGGCCACTTTCCAGGGTTGATGGCCAAAGTTTTCACGCTATCTGGCCAGTCTGAGCAGGCTGGTTGGCCACGGGTCATGTCACTGGTTGACCGCCGTGTGCTGCCGACCGCCCTGCTGGCCGGTCCCCCGGGACCAGCAGACGGCCTGCTACCGGTCAGGCCCGACGGACGCCGTTGATGATCCGGCCGATGACAACTGCGGCACGCTCCGGGTGTTCTTCCAACCACCTGCCGAGGTGTTGCTGGACGGCCTCTTCGATGCAGACTCGCACCGCGGCGTTGCCCAGCAAGTCGCGTATGGGGCCCTCGAACTCGGGATGGTCCAGCTTCACCGACACGACCGCGGTCAGGCCCTCGCCGATTCGATCGCCTTCGAGGTCGGGGTCCGCTGTTGTCAGCTGTCCCTGCTTCCGTGCGTACGCGGTGACCGCGGCCGCCGCTCCGTCGCGGAAGCCACGCTCGTGGGTGCCACCGAAGGTGGGCCGGCTGTTGGCGAAGCTCCGGATTCGTTCCTCTTGGGAGTCACGCCAACGGAGGGCGACCTCCACGGTTCCGGCCATGCGCGGGTCCTCCCGTTCGAAGCCGATGATGTGCGGATGAACGGGTGTCTCTTCCGGCTCGTCGAGGAGGGCCACGAAGTCCCGCGCGCCGTCCGGGTACCTGAATCGGGCCGCCCGGGACTCGCCCGGACGGCGCTGGTCGGTCAGAGAGATCTCCAAGCCCTCGTTCAGCAGGGCGAGTTCCCGAAAGCGCTCGGCCAGGCCGTCGAAGGAGAACTCCACAGCCTCGAAGATGTCGGCATCGGGCCAGAAGGTGATGGTGGTGCCGCTTCCAGTCGAGGTGCCGGCCTCGGCGAGCAGGGTGATGGCCACGCCACGCGCATACTCCTGGACCCAGCGGGCTCCCCCGCTCCGCACTTCGGCCGTCATCCGGCTCGACAGGGCGTTGACGACGAAGGGCCCCACTCCGCAGAAGCCGAGCGTCACGTCGTGGCGGCCGCCGATCCCCGGCCCGGTCTGAAAACGGGTCAGCAGGGCTTCGAGGCCGCACATGCCGCTGTCTCCCGCTTCGTCGATACGGACTCCCCGCCCGTCGTCGGCGACACGGACACCGCCGTCGGGTGTGAGGGTGACGTTGACGCAGCTGCCGTGGCCGGCGAGGACCTCGTTCACGGCCCGGTTGGCGATCTCGAAGACCATGCGGAGCAGACCGCGTTCACCGGTCGAGCCGATGTACATCCCGGGCCGCTTCCGGATGGCCTCCCACCCCTCCAGCACCTGGATCTGGCCGGCGTCGTACTCGCTGGCTTCCCCGCTCATAATGTCCTCTCCGACGCTGTCCGGCAGAACTCCTCACCCTAGGCGAATTCCTGGAAAACACCAGGTCAGGCCGTGTTTGCCGAGCCCACAGAAAGGCAGGTGCGAGCCCATCCGGAGGCGGTCGACCTGGGAGCCTCGACTTGGCGCCGAACTTCCGCCACGGGCCCGGCGAAGCCGCGTACGACACCATTCCCACCGGCGCCGAGGTCACCAATTTCATGAATTTGCGCGTCGCCCAGGAGCTCAACGCCGCAACCTCACCACAGAACCGATCCGGTCCACCCTCCGAGCCCCTACATGGTCAGCGGTGGGCGAGGAGAGCAGCCCGGAGGGGGCTGAAGACCACCTCGCTGCGCCCCGGGCACGGCCTGGCCATCTACCCTGCAAACTTTGGCCATCTACGGTGCAAAGGCACACGAAGCCTCGCGGGCCCGGGCTCGTTGGTCCGGGAGTGAGCTACGACCCCGAGGCCGGCACCGGCCGTCACCGCAAGCCCCGCCCGCCCATGCCGCCCGGGCCGCCCGGGCCGCCCGTTGCGCTCGACTGGAGCTGCCGCTGCGGGCAGCACCCCGACCCCGACGACGGCGGCCCCACGATCCCGCCCTGCGTGCCACCGCCCCCCAGGCCCGCCCCGACGCCGCTCCCACCCGAGGGGCGCCGGCCCGCCCGTCACCGCCGCCCGCGCCTGGACGATCCGGTGCCCGAGGGCGTCGTCTCGCTCCACGAGGCCCGCAACCGCAAGCGCTACCGCGACTACATGCAGCAGGCCGGCGGTTGAGGCCGAAGGCGGCCCGCA
>NZ_JAPEMU010000008.1 GCF_026342405.1 Kitasatospora sp. NBC_00240 | reverse complement strand
GTGTGCCTGTGCACGATAGTTGGCCAACTGTGCAGGCTAGTTGGCCAGACTGTGCAGCGTTGTTGGCCAGACGCTCAGACGCGAGTGAGGCCAGGAACCCGTTCGAGACGCTGGGTTGTGGTGGCTGTGTCGGGGGCCCGGCGGGCGGGTCTGAGAAGGACGGCCTGGAGCGGGAGAGAGGTGCCGGGCGCCCGGCGGATGTTGTAGCTGACGGACTGGTTGCGGTAGCGGGCCTCTTCCGCCAGCGGTTCCAGAACGGCTGCTGCTGCGACCTCGTCCGGACTGCTTAGGAGCCGGGCCGCCAGCTCGAACACGGCGCCGGCAACGAGTGGATCCGTCGGCGGGTCCGAGTAGGCCCGACCGGCGAGAGATCCTCTGGCCGCTCGGAGCCTGCTGAAGGCGGTGTGCCGGCGGTCGGCCTCCGGGTCGATGGCCTGGGCGAGCGTGGGTGTGGCGACGAGAGGTCTCGCCTCTGGCCAGCTCATGAAGATCAGTGCCGTGACGGCGCGCAGATCGGTGAAGTACTGGGCGGTGGGGACTTCCCATCCGATGCTGCCGACCGTGGTGGGGCCGTCATGGTCCAGCAGCGACTGGATGTGCTCCTGGGCTGAGCTGAGAGCCTGGCGCGTCTGCGGGGAGAGGCGCCGGAAGTCGTTGCTCTCGGCCTGGGTGAGGTCGGCTCCGCAGGCCGGGCGGACGCTGCGGGTCTTGCCCGCCGACTCCAAGCTCCCTCGGCACTGGGTGGGGTGGAGGCCGTCGTCGTTCGGCCGGCCGATGAGGCTGTTCGTGCCGCCGGCCTGGACCGGGGATCCGCAGTCGGGGCATGAGTCCCGCAGGAGCCGGCGGTGCGGCGGGCAGGTGAAGGCGACTGGGAGGCGCCAGGTTCTGCGCCAGGTGCCTCCGTGCAGGTTCTGGATCTCGCTTCCGTCTCCGGTGAGGCAGTCGGGGCAGTAGCGGATGTTTTCGGTGAACGCCCACGGACCGTCGGCTGCCGCTGCCGTGCGCGTGGTCGCCAGCGGTCCGTAGCGGGTGCCGATCGGTGCCATCAGCAGGCCGCTGACCTCGGCCGGGTCGAGTCGGGTGATGCGGCCAAAGTGCTGGGCCCGCTCGGTGTCCAGCTCCAGGGCGAGGCGGACCGGAATGCGGACGATCTTCGCGTCGCCGGCGGCGAGGCCGGTTCGCCGCAGCATCCGGAGGGGGTCGACGTGGTGACGGTGGGCCAGCCGGAGCAGGTAGCCGGACAGGGTCTCGTCGTCCAGCGGGTCCAGGCTCAGCAGCAGTGGAGGGAGGGTCATTTCACTCGCCCGCGGCTCGGTCCCCGTGGTCGTCGAAGACGGTGTTGCGGGGCTTGGCGCGCCGACGTTGTCCTGGGACAACCGGGGCCGGGACAACCGTCGCGGGCGGGATGTCCGGGATCTCACCCGCGTCGGGGTCACGGTCGGGGAAGTTGCCCAGGCCGATGTTGACCTCCGCCAGCAGTTGCGGCGTGAGCCGCTCCGCGCCGGTGCGCATGGCGTGGTCGCATCCGTCCACGATCAGGCGCTTCAGCAGGCCGACGATTCCGTTGGTTCGGGCGAACAGGTACTCGGGCATGCCGCCGCCGGTCAGCATGCCTTCGTGCCCGTGCAGCAGTCGCAGCTGGACCTCGATGCCGGCGAGGTGGCTCATCCAGGCCGCGATCCCGACGTTGGTGCCGTAGTCGAACGGGTCGAGTCCGATCAGGTCGAAGCGCCGCTCGGTCTGGGTGGCAGCCTCGTCCAGGAAGGTGCGGCGGCCGTTGCCGGGCATGACGATCCTGCCGGTGCGGCGGTTGTGCCGCCCTTCCCGCAGCAGGCCCGACCCGGGGATGTCCACCCCGATCAGGACGAGCGTGACGTTCATGTCCATCAGGTCCCGCACCAGGTCGAGGGTGTCCTGGTCGTCCTCCCGGTGCATCCGCAGGCGCGTGATGTCGTCCAGGATCAGCACGGTGGAGCAGTGCGCTTTCAGCTGGTCGCGGACCGCGCGGACCGACAGGTGCAGCGTCTTGGGGTGCGGCGCCCCGAAGAAGTCGAGGATCGCCTGGCACAGTCCCTTCGGGGTCGCCCGCACCGGTGTCTTGCAGTAGACCACCGGGGCCAGCAGGTCCCTGGTCCCCGCGATCGGCGGCCGTTTCGGCGCCACCTGCGGGCCGAGGTCGCGCCAGAGGCCCTCGAACTCGGCGGCGGCGTCGCAGGCGGTGGCGGTCTTGCCCTGGAAGCCTCCACCGCTGATCATCAGGCCGTCGCGGGTGCCGGGTTCGCGGTCCAGCGCGTTGTTGCGCATCCGGCTGTCCATCAGCGCGGCGACCCGGTCACTCATCGGGGTCCGCTGGAGCGTCAGGTTCACGTGGGTCGCGGCGCGGTGCAGGTCGTTCAGAGCCCGCGCGCGCGGGCCGAGCGCCGCGTGCTCGGCGGCCGTCAGCCGGGGCGCGGGCGAGAAGGTGCCGCGTGCGAGGCGCCAGTCCTGCCAGCCTTCGAAGGTCGTGCGGTCGGGCGCCGAACCGAAGCCGAACAGCGGTAGGGGGTTGATCGTCAGGTCAGTCATCTGGTTGTCCCTCGTCGTCGGGCGGCAGGGCAAAGAGGTCACGGGTGCGGTGGCCGCCGAGCGGACCGGGCAGCGGCGGGGGTCCGGGCACTGCCTGCTCGCGGCGGCGCCGCCGGTCCTCGTCCACGGCCCGCGCGACTTGGTCGCGCCGCAGCACGACCACCTCGGCGGGCGCGGTCGGCTTCGTGCCTTGCCGCGGCCGGCGCCGGTCGCGCTCGGCGGTCAGGGCGCGGCTCTCTTCCCGGGCCTGGCCCGCCCGGCGCCGCTTGCCGCCGGCTTCCTTCGCCGCCCGGCCCGGCCATCGCTCCACCGGGGCGTGCTCGTCCAGCAGGTCCAGGAGCACCGGCAGCAGGTCGCGGTCATCGACGGGGACGAGCCCGCTGTCGCGGGCCAGGGCGATCATCTCGTCGACCTTCGCGTCGGAGAACGGCGGGATCTCGCCCTCGGGCGGCAGGCCGGTCCACCGCAGCGGGTGCCAGTCGCCGGTGGCCGGGTCCTCGAAGAACACCTCGCGGCGGTCGCGCGGGTCGTGCCGGATCCGCCACAGGCCGGGGTGCCGGCCTCGCCGCTGCGAGGGCTTGCCCCGGTAGTCGTCCACGGCGGGGCCGTCGTACCAAAGGCTTCTGATCTTCACGCCGCGCTTGCGGTGGATCTTGACGTAGCTGGCGGGCAGGACGCCGTAGTAGAGGTCGGAGGAGGGGATCCGCAGGCCGAAGCCGCCCTGCGCGAACGAGGCGGCGAACAGCGTGTTGGGGCTGTGCCGCTCGTTCGGTGCCCAGGGCGGGGCGTGCTCGCCCAGGCGGCGGTTCTGCCAGGTCCCCACGATCCACGTCGCGATCAGGTGTTCCATCTGGGCCAGTGTCAGCACCGCATCGCCCTCCGGATCGGCGCCCCGGTCGGCGACGTCGACACCGCGAAAGCCCGGCAGGGACTCGAACAACAGCGTCTGCGCGGAGAGGAACGCCCGCTCGCACGCCGCCTTGTCGGTCGCCCGCATCATCCGGGCCGGCAGGATGCTGCAGCCCAGCCGCTGCTCGACCTCGACCAGGTGGTGGGACTTGTAGACCGAGCCGTGGTCGGTGGTCACCGTGTCCGGCGCGAAGAACGGCAGGCCGGCCACCTCGTAGCCCGCGAACTCGGCCACCACCGCCGCCGGCACCCCGGGATAGGGCCAGGCCATGTCCTCGCCCCACCCTGGCCGCATCGGCAGCGGCAGCATCACGTCCCTGAGCAGCAGCCCCACATCCACTGCGGTGTCCGAACCCAGGGTGAGGCGGAAGGCGACCAGCGAGCGGGTGAACACGTCCATCGCCCAGGTCAGGTGTGCGCTCACCGCGTCACCGAAGGCGTGCTCACGCAGCAGCACCGGCAGCGGCGTGGTGTCCAGCGCCGCGACCTGGCCCGGCCGGGTGATCAGGATCGACGAGCCGCCCGCGTCGATCGCCGCGGCCGACCGCTGGTAGCGCTGCCGCGTCCCACCCGGTCCGTACCACTCCTGCCAGACCCGCGACAGCGTGGTGTAGCTCGGCACTGCGGTCTGGTCGCCGAACCTGTCCCGGACGTACTGGTGGATCAGCTTCTCCCGGGTGCGCATGCTCACCCGGGAGCGGTGCAGGCACTCGACCCGCACCGCCTCGATCGCCTCCTCCACCTGCACGCTCACCGACGTCCGGCCCGGCGACGTCCGAAACCACCGCCCGTCCGCGCACGCCTCCAGCCGCTGCCCGCCGTCCCGCCACTGCCCGGCCAGGCGTCGCAGCGTCCGCTCGCTGACCTGCTCCAGACCGAGCCGGCCGGCCTCCGCCGGGTGCAGGCCGGCGAGCTCGGCGACCTTGCGGCCCAGCCTCTGCTCCTTCGTCGTCACCAGCGGGTCGTAGCCCTCCCGCGGCTCTCCCGGCTCCGGCCGGGCCGGATCGCCGCTGCGGAAACCGCAGTCCGCTTCCAGGGCGTGCGCCACCCGGATCCGCAGCAGCACCAGCTGGTCCTCGCTCAGGTCCTCGCGCGCCACCGTCGGTCCCGAACCGCCGCGGACCTTCCCCGCCAACAGGCCCAGGGTCCAGACCCGAACCCCGCCATCGGCGCTGACGAGCACCACCTCGCCGGAGGCGGTCAGCACGTCCCGAACGGTCCACTCACCGTCCTCAAGCCGGAGCACGGCCCCGGGCCCGACCTCGACGTGGCCGTTCACCGCGGTGCACCGCCCGCCAGCGCGACGACCGAGCCGTCCCCGAGCGGCTCGGCCAGGTCCACGCCGATCCGCCGATGCCACAAGAGGTGCAGCGCGTGCGCCCGCGCCATCACCGGGTACGGAGTCGCGCGGACCAGGTCGCCGAACGGCATCGCGCCGTCGGCGAGCACCGACACCATGCGCTCCTGCAGGTCCAGCAGGTGGCTCATCGGCCGGGCCTCGGCCCGCAACGCCTCGATGGCACCGCTCACGTGGGGCCGCCAGCCGGCCACGACGCTGTACTGCCAGCCCACCAGGCGGGCCAGTTCCGCTGCCGCCGCGAACCCCGGCCGGTCCACGTCCTTGACCAGGTGCAGCGGCCGGACGTCCACCAGCCACCGGCCGCCCCGCGTCACCACCAGGTAGTCCGGGATGTGGGTCCGGGTGCGGCCCGACGCCCGGTATCGGAGCCGGAACGGCTGCGACAGAACGTCCCGCACCGAGCCCGCGAAGTCCGCCGCCCGCAGGAACCTGCGCTCCTCCAGGCTCTCGAACCCGTGCAACCGGCCGGTCGAGACCAACAGCTCCAGGCCCGGACGGTGGCCCTGCCGCGGATGCCAGCTGAACCCCCGCACCGGGCGGGTCCGCCCGACCGGCACACCCTCCAACTCGGCCACCGGACACACCAGCTCGGCCCCGTCCAGGCACCACGTCGTCGTCCAACGCCGCTTCCACCCCGGCCCGACATCGAGGCCCGCGCCGTCGGTCGGCCCCGGCTCGTACGCGACCAGCAGGTCATCCACCGTGCAGGCCGCCGACCACACCCCCGGACCGAAGCCGGTCTCCCGCGTACTGCTCGCGCTCATACCGCCAGCACAGCACCCGACCAGCACCTACTGAAGGGCAACCTCCCCCAGACACCACGTATGTGGGAACAATCCGGCATACCCACCCGTAGTCCGCCCTGGCCAACTATCGTGCACCGTTTGGCCAACTAGCGTGCA
>NZ_JAPEMU010000007.1 GCF_026342405.1 Kitasatospora sp. NBC_00240 | reverse complement strand
GTGACGCGCCGCCGCTACGCGGCGGCCTGACGCCCGACGCTCCGCGCCGGAGGCGTGGGCGGCTCGCCCCTCCGGGGCGGTGGCTGACTGTGATGGCGGGTGGGTTGCTGACTGTCCGTGGTTTGTGCTGGTCAGCAGCCTGCTTGTCGGGGTTTCATGGCCTGCTCCTTCCTGATCTGTCGTCAGGATAGCAAAGGCCGGCCTTCCTGGTCGAGCGCCGGGGGCGGCCGGCGGCCGGGCGGGTCGCCGGTGGGCCGGGCCCTCCAGCCCCGCCTTGGTGGTCTAGACCCATTCGGGCCTTTCCGGCCTGGAACCCGCCAGGAATCCGGCCCGGCCCCGTATCAGAATTCGCCTGCCAGGCAATCCCGCCACAACGGGCACCCCATCCGGCGCCGCCCGACGATTCCCGGCCGACGGCGTATCAGAATCCGCCCGTCGGACAATCCTGCCACCCAGCCCGTGCCCACCCATTCACGATATTGCGCGAATTGCGGGTAGCAGCCACATGCCCGGGAATTCCGGCCCCGAATTTCGGTCTCCCTGCTCCGCAGTGACACCGAAACCTGCCCTCCGGACGCCAATGCAAAAGCAGCATACCGGGACAGCGGTGGCACCCATGCGAAATCTGCAAACCGCCCCGGGATGGCATGCGAAAAACGCAACACACCCACATGCACAAAACCCATACCGGCGGCCACCACCCCAGGGCCGGCCCGGGCCCGGCGACGGCTCCACCCGACCACCCCGGACCGCAGGATCTTCGGCCGGCGGGGTGGAGCTCCGCCGGCCTCACCGGAAGATCTCCGGCCGCCGGCACCCATCAGCTTCACGGCGGTGGTGGGCCCGATGCGGCGGGCGGCGAGGATCCCTGACATTCGCTTACTGTGAGTTGCAGACCTGTACCTCTACGTAAGGATTGCTGATGCCGTACTCACCGCTGCTGGTCAAGCCGATGCGGGAGGAGCTGACCCAGGTCGGCTTCACCGAGCTGCTGAGCGCCGAGGACGTCGACCGGGCGATGGAGGAGGCCAAGAGCGGCACGACTCTGGCCGTCTTCAACTTCGTGGACGGCTGCTCGGCTGCAGTGGCCCGCCCCGGGGTCCGCCTGGCCCTGGAGAACGGCTCCAAGCGCCCCGACCGACTGGTCAGCGTGTTCGCCCAGCAGGATTTCGAAGCCACCGCCCGGATGCGCTCCCACTTCGAGGACATCCCGCCCTCCGAGCCCTCCATGGCCCTCTTCCAGGACGGCGAACTCGTCTACTTCCTCCCCCGCCACCGCATCGAGGCACGCGCCGCCCAGCAGGTCGCCGCCGACCTCACGGAAGCCTTCAACGAATTCGGCAAGTAGCCCCCGGCCCACCCCGCACACCTCCGGCCCAGGGCGCCCACACAGGCGCCCTGGGCCGGAAGCGGAAGCGGCCTGAGGGGTGTTCATGGCTGGTGCAACGACGGGGGCCGGGCCGGTGGCGGCGCGGCGGCCGGCCGGGTGTGAGGGTTGTCGCCCGGCGGCCGGGTGGAGGGCGGCTTCGCGGGTACGCGCCAGCCGGTCGGTGAGCAGGACGGCGTGCCGCTCGACGGCCTGGTCGTCGTCCAGGCGGTGAAGGCCGGCGCGGGCGAGGGCCGTCGGCCCCGGGCCGGCGAGGACCGGCCGTGGCCCGCCCGGAGGGCGCGGCCGGCGCCTGCCGGACGCCACCACCAACCAACAGCCCCCGGCAGGGCCCAAAGCCCGACCGACCGAACCGACCACCACCACCGGGAAAGGACCAGAAGCAGGGGTTGTCATATTTTCCGTCGCTCGGAAAACTGGCCCTGAGCTGCGGAAACGGCGATGCCGTCGCGAGGGGGCCGGGGTACCTACGGTGGTACCTGCGGTGGCACCTACGGGACTACCTGCGGTGGTGTCTGCGGTGGTAGCTACGTGGAACGCCTCACCGGCCGGCCCGGGGCGCGGCCGGCGCGGGCAGGTGGCGCCGTGGCGGGCGCCCGCCGGCTGATGGCCCGATGTGTGCGTCTCAGGTGCCGGCGGGCGCCGCCGGGGGCCCTGCCAGTGTGGCCGAAGGGCCGGGGAGCGGCTGCGCGTGGGGAAGAACGGTCGGTATGCGACGGCAGCGGGTGTACCCGCTCCGGGACTGCCTGGGCGCCGAGGGCGTCGAGGTCCTGGCCGAGGAAGTGGGCCGGCAACCTGGCCGCCGGACACCCTATGCCCACAGGATCTCCCGCCGCGTGGAGGGAAGATCCCCCAACCCCGCACGGAAGACGTGCGGCCTCGCGCCCCCGGCATCCCGCTTCGCGCCTCACCAGCGGCACTCGGGGGAATAGCGGGGGCGCAAGTAGGGCAAAGGGGGCTGCATGCAGCAGCGATGGGTGTACAAACTCCGGGACTGCCCGGACCGTGAGGACGTCGAAACCCTCTCCAAGCAGACGGGCCGGCCCCGACATGTCCTCGCCCGCCGGCGCAAGGACGGCGACGGCCTGGCGGACGGCTACGTCCTGCAGTGGATCGACGCACAGGTGCACACCGCCGTCTACAGCTGGATACAGAGCGGCGATCCGCAGCAGGTCACGGACGACCTGCTGCAGTTCCTCACCCAGGCCTGCCCCGACGGCGGCACGCGGTGAGCACCGTCACCCAGCACGGACGGTGCCGCGCCCAGACACCCCACGGACCGGACCATCGCCCATCGGGACAGCCCACAGGGCCGCGCCGCCCCACCACCCCACCCAACCCGAACCCCACTGGGTTCTGGGCTCTGGGCCCAGAACCCAGGTGGACCCCCGTTGAGCCCTCACCGGACGTGCCTGTGGCGGGCTCGGATCGTTGACCAAGCGTCACAACGCAGTCCCGGTCTGATCTCTCTCGGGGCGGGCCGGCCATCACCGAGGAGCGACCGACCATGAGCGAAGCGAAGATCACAGACCTGACGGTCAAGGACACGGGCAACGGTGCGCGGGTGACGGTGGTCGTGGAAGGCCCGCGCCCCGACTTCGCCGACCTGCAGCTGCTCATGGAGGGCAGGCAGGTCACCCTGCTGGTGGGGCCTGTCGCCACCAGGCCCCAGCCCTCGCCCCAGGTCGACGTGCATCCCCTCATCAAGTTCGTCGGCACCATCGGCTCCGCCTTCGATCCCAACCGCCGCGACGAGTACGGCGTGGCCGTGAACGTCAGCACGACCCGCCCCGTCGAGCTCAGCGACGTCACCCTGACCCCGGACGACAGTGACGCCAACGTCACCCGCTACTACCTCGACATCCGCTGACCCACCGACCCTCTGCCCCACCACGAGGCCGCCACCCACACCCCGGGCTGGCGGCCTCCCCCATGCCACGACCAGACAGTCACGCCTGTGGGGTGGTTGTCCGGGTGGCGGGGTGTGGGGCTGGCGGGGAGCATCGGGTTCATGGTCGACACGGAGGCCGCCTCGCCGCTGAGTCACGATGCGCATTACCTGGTGGCGACGGCGGGCTTGTACGGGTGGCACGTCGGGCGGCAGCCGAACGGGCCGGTCCGGCTCACACGCCCCGGCTGGATCCTCACCGTCGCCTTCCACCCCCACGGCGAGTTCCGGCACGGGCGCGCGCACGGACCCGCGGTGGAGGACGAGGACGTGAACCTCGTGGAGGTCCTGGAGATCCTGGAGCAGTGCGGCAGCCCGGTCCTGCCCGCGTAACCGGGCCGGCGCCGAGGGGACCTCTTCCCACGGCTGTCGCGTGGGGAAGAGATGTCGGCGACGAACATGGGCTTGCCCATGGGGTTTGAGCTGGTGGAACGTCCTGCCGGGCGAATGGGGGGCTGCGCCTCTCGGCACACCTGTCCGGCGCCCGGTGCAGCCGCCTGTCCGGCCCCCTGTGGGAGCAACCCGGGCGGGGCCCTCTGGGGCCTCGCCCGGCGGGGCGCGGCACGGGGCTTGCCCACCCGCCCCGGGTCGGGGTGGGCAAGCCCTGGCGGCCGGCTCAGGTGCGCTGGGGCCAGCTGTCGGGCCGGGGACGGCGGTAGGCGGGGCGCTGGGGGCGTCCAGCGGCCTGCTGGAGGGCTGCTTCGCGGGTGCGCTCCAACCAGTCGGCGACCCGGCGCAAGGTGGCGTCGTCGAGCAGGGCGGCGAGCTGCTCGACGGCCTGGTGGTCGTCGTCGTCCAGGCGGTGGAGGCCGGCGCGGGCGAGGGCGGTCCGTACGGTCTGCGTCCTCGGGTCGGAGGCGGCCGGCTGCTCGGAGGTGTTTTCGGTGGCGTGGTGCTGGGCGGCGTTTTCGGCGGCTTGGCGTTCCGCGTCTTCGCGGCGCCAGCGCTGGACTGTCGGATCGGCGTCGGGATTGTAGGTTTCCATGTTCTCTTCGGCCATGACGTAGCCGATTCGGCGCCATTCCTTGTGGGCCTGGATTGCGCCCTTGATGGCGGCCATGTCGCCGTCGTTTTCGCAGACCTTGGAGCGGTGGTGTTCCCATGAGGCGGCGTCTTCGGTCGCTTTGGTGATCTGCTCGCGGGTCATTCCGGTGGCCTGGCGTCGGATGCCTTCGCGGCTGCTTCGCATTCGCCTCATCGGGTTTTCCTCTCCGGTCGGTCGGTGTGGTGGATTTCTAGCAGGACGTCCCAGGGATTGGCAACGGTGCCCCGGGGTGTTTGCGTCGGCTGCGCCGGGTGGTTTATCGCGTGTGCAGTAGGGAGGTATTCGCGAGGGATTTTTGTCGTCTCGTGGGCTGGATTTTCACCTGTCCGGACCCGTCATCTCCCGAGGTTTTGACGGGCCCTGCCGATGCCTTCTGTGCCTGCTGGTCACGCCACAGCGGCCCGATACCCGCCCGGGGGTGAACGCACTGTCGGCCTGGCGGAAGGGTGGAGGTTCGTTCATCCTGAACGGACCTTCACCGGCCCGGATCGGGAGGTGTTCGTTCAGGGTGAACGAACCTCCCGGTACGACGGCGGATAGGAGACGTGGGTGAGCCAGGCCGGATACGGCTTCGACGCCGAGGCGTTCCGTGCCGCCCGCAGGGAGGTCGGCGCTTCGGTTGCCCGGATCGCCCGCGGGGCGGGCGTCACCGAGCGCGCCGTGAGCCTCTACCTGGCCGGCACCCGCACTCCCCGGCCCGAGGTGCTCCCGCGCCTGGCGGCCGCCGTGGGGGCCGCCCCGGCCGACCTGTGCACGGTGGAGCACGAGTGCCTGGTGCACCTGCGGGTGTACACCGGCCGCAGCCGCGCGGCGATGGCCCAGGCCCTCGGCATGGCCGAGGAGACCTACCGGCAGGTGGAGGTCACGGGCCACCGGGGCCGGACGGCCACCAGCCGCTACGACGGACGCTTGGACCGCTACATCGCCTGGGAGGAGTGGGCGGCGCCCGCGTACGGCGTGAGCGCGCAGCGGCTCGCCGAAGCCGAGCAGCACACCCGGCAGGCGTGGCAGGAGCTGCGGGCCGAGCGGCGGCGGGCGTGGCTGGAGCAGCTCGATCAGGTGGAGCGGGCGCGGCTCGAGCGGCTCGGGAAGCGGGGGCGCCGGGCCCGCGGCGAGGGTGGGGGGCCCGGCGCCGGGCGCCGGCCGGTGAACGGACCCGCGCGGCCGTGGTCGGGAGTGCCGCCGAAAGGCAGGGATTGAATGGCGGCCGGAGTTTTCAGGCGCGGAAGAGTCGCCTTTTCTTCGGCGGCGGTTCGGGGCGGCGCAGGTGCTCTCCGGTGCTGAATTCGCGCTTGTTGTAGCAGTCCCAGCATTCGATGGCTTCGGGGTCGTAGGCGAGCAGGTTGTTCTCGATGAGGCCGGTTTGGCAGGTGACGCAGCGTTCGCGTGCCTGGGCTTCTTTCAGGGCCTGCGCGTCGTCGGCGGCGTTCTTCGTGTCGCGGCAGGGGGAGCAGTCGGTGGTGCCGTCGCTGGCCTGCCAGTGGCTCTCGTATTCGTCGGGGCGCCGGCGGCAGGTGGGGCAGCGGGAGGCTTCGGCCTTCTCCTCGGCCTGGCGGTCCTTGGTGGCCTGGGCGGCGTCGTCCTGGGCCTTGAGGCGGGCGCGGGTGCGGTCGGTGTACTCGCGGCCTGCCAGGGCGTCGGTGAGGCTCTGGCGGGTGTCGTTGCCGTAGCGCCACCAGATCTCGCCCTGCGGCCCGTGGGTCTGCAGGTCTTCCAGGCGGGCGACCACGATGGGGATGGAGTCGGTGAAGTCGAACGGGTCGTGCCGGTCGGGCTGCCAGTAGGCCGCGGTGAGGTCGCGGACCTTGACGGAGAGGTTGTCGGTGCCGAGCCTGCCGGCGCCGGTGAGGACCAGGGCGATCGGCGGCAGCGTCGCGGGGTCGGCCTGCGGGTACTGGCGGCGCCACAGCGGCAGCAGCCCGGGGCTGCTGCGGGCCCGCCAGTCGGTGCTGTCGGTCGGCAGCGCGGGGCGCTTGTAGGTGAGGTGGAAGAACTCCCAGTAGCCGGCGAACTTCGCCGCCAGCTCGGTCGGCGTCTCGTTGTGCCGGTCCACCTCCACCAGCAGCAGCGGGACCCCGTCGTCCGGGGCCTGGAGGACAGCGTCGGTGATGGCGCGCAGGCGGGGGCCGATCTCGTGGACGGTCTCGGTGGACCAGTCGGTGATGGTGCCGGTGCCGGGCCCGGCGTCGGGTGCGGTGCCTCCGGCGAGGATGGCGGCGATGGTCTCGTTCACCATGACGCTGTGCGGGGCGCCGGTGCGGCCGGCTCCTCGGGCGGTGCCGCCGAGGTCGCGGCCGGCGGGGAGGACCTCGGCGGCGGCGTCCAGGCCGGCCGGGGTGAGCCGCCAGAGCTTGTCCCGGGTGGTGGTGCGGCCCTCGGAGAGGGTCAGGCCGTGCAGGCCGAGGTCGAGCAGGGCCGCGCGCAGCGCCTTGTTGCTCTTGAGTCCGGGGCGGGTGATCCGCTGGAGTTGGTCTGCGGTGGCCACCTTGAGCACGCCGAGCGCGGCGAGCACGTCGGCGCGCATCCGGCTGGTCGAGCCGTTCGGGTAGTCGGTGGACCTGGCCCACGACGTCCCGCCGGGCCCGGCCGCTCCCGGCTCCACCGCCGGCTGGTCCTGTTTCTGTTGCTGGTCCCCGTTCATCCGCTGATGATCTCCCGGGCCACTGTCACCGCCTCGGGCCGGGGCCCCGCGCCCGCTTTCCCGCCCGCGCCCGACCTCCAGTCGGCGCCCGGCCACCCGGCCGGGGAGGGAGGGCAGCAGCGGCCCGGGAGCGTCACACACAACCCCAACCGACCAACTACCTACAAACAGAAGGAACGGGGTTGTCGAGACGGCGAAAAGGCGGCTTGTCCCGGGTCTGACCTGCGGTTTTGCCGCCCCTGGGCGGGAGGCGTGCGGTAGGGGTGGTGGTGCGGGTGCCGGTAGGGCCTGCGGTAGGGCTGACGGAAGCTCACCGGCCGGGGGTCCGGGCCGGGACAACTCCTGACGCCCGGCCCGGGAACGTGGGCGCGGGGCCAGAGGATCGGACGGCGGGTTGGTGCCTCACCGGGAGGTTCACCGGGAATCCCACCGGGAGCGCCACCCGGACCCGCAGGGCCCTCACCGATGCCTTGACGGCCTCTCAGCAGCCCGCCGGGCAGGCCCCGACGCTGGGTCCAGGCTACCGGTGCGGGGCCGCGT
>NZ_JAPEMU010000006.1 GCF_026342405.1 Kitasatospora sp. NBC_00240 | reverse complement strand
CACGTAGATCATGGTGGTGTTGAGCCACTCGTGGCCGAGGATTTCCTGGATGGCCACGACGTCCATACCGTTGCGGTAGAGGTCCGAGGCTGCGAAGTGCCGCAGCACGTGCGGCGTCAACTGACCTGTCTGGTGCGGAAGATGGCGTGCGACCGCGTCGGCGAGCCCGGATCGCAGCGCGTCGTCGGTCACGGGTCGGCTGGAGCCGTCGCCGTACCGGCGCTCGGACGGGAACAGTGGGGCCAAGGGGTCCTCGGCCCTGTCGTCGAACTCCCAGCGGGGGCCGGTGACCCACCACTCCAGCAGGTCCCGAGACCCGTTGATCAGCGGGACGAGCCGTTCCTTCTTCCCCCGGCCGACGCTGCCTTTGCCCTTGAAGAGGATCTTGCCGAACCGTCCGAGATCCCACCGGACATCGCCGATCCGCAGCAGGCACAGCTCCGAGATTCGCGGGCCGATCAGGCTGGTCAGACGGGCGGCCGTGTAGTTCCGCGCGGTCGGCGCGTACTTGCGCGCGGCCTCCATGTCCTCCCGCCAGCCCGAGAACAGCCTTGCTGTCTCCCCGGCCGAGGGCGGGATCCGCAGGCGGGACGCGGTGCCGCCGCGGGGTCGGTTGACCTCGTCGAGCGGCGATTCGACGAGCATGCCGGTGGCCGCGTGGATCGTCGCCTTGTGCCTCAGCTCCAGGAACTCGAAGTAGACGGCGAACGCGGCGGCCTGGCGGACCTTCGTGCCCGGTGCCGAGCCGCGGCGGTGCCGGCCGAAGTATCGGTCCAGGTCCTGCGGCTGCATCTCCCACAACGGCCGGCCGAACCACTCCCGCAGCCCGAGGACCCCGCCGACGTCCGCTCGGATCGTGTCGTCCAACACCCCGGCGGAAGCGCGGGCGAGCACGAACTCCGCCAGCAGGTCCTGTTCGAACGCGGCGACCTCTTCAGCGGACTCCAGCCGCAGACTGGGCCGCAGGTCGCGCACGACAGCCAGCGCCATCCGTCCCTCCCCTTCAGCTTTCAGGCATCCTCACCATAACAGCTGAGGAGACTTCAGAAATCCTGAAGGATCGGCAACATTCGCCAGAGCGGGTACCGCCCAGACAGACCTGCAGATCAGGCAACCGCCGAGGCCATCACGGGACTGGGCGCGACCAATGAACCCACGGGAACATGGACATACCAGGATCGAAACTTCACCCAGCGGGTCGACTCGTGCCGGTCCCGCCCGAAGCAGACCTGGCTCACGGCCGGCCTCAGGTTGTCGTAGCGGATGTGCCGGGCCGGGATACCTCCCAGCGCCTCAAAGGCGGCCACGTGCCCTTCCAGGAACGCCTCCTGGGAGGCGGTCGCGTAGAGCCGGTGGACGGACTTCCCGCTGAACGACATGCGCAGGGTGAACAGCACGCACTTCACCCGCTCGCCGGCCAGGTCCACCCAGACGTCCGCGAAGTCGACCTCCGCCTCCTGGCCGGGCTGTTTCTCCTGCGGGACCATGCCCTCCAGGTGGCGTCTGCCCTCCTTGGCCAGCGCCGACAGCTGCGGCTTCCGCTCGTGGACGTAGTCGCGGATCGTGGAGTACGACGCCAGGTCGAAGTCGTACTCGACCGCCAAGCGGACCTTGATCCGCTCGATGGTGTGCCGCTGCTTGCGCGGCGCCTCCAGATCGGCCCACAGCATCTCGTCGATCCGGGCCATCACCGGCTCCAGCACCGACCCCCGCGGCTCCGGCTTCTTGCGCTCCTTGGGGACCGGCGTGCGAAGCGCCTCGGCGACCGTGTTGCGGCTCACCCGGTAACGCAGAGCCAGCTGCCGGCCCGAGACCGTCGGATCGACACGGCGATCCCTCCGGATCTTCTCGAACAGCAACTCGCGCGACAAAGCCACCCCGGCCTCCTGACATGACCGTGATCAAGGATCACAGCCTGTCGCGTCCAACCGGAGCAGTCGATGACATTGCTCCGAACGCGGCGTGTCGCACCCTCAGCCGAGATGGCTCTCAATCTCGTTGCCCGAACCGGTGGCTCCCGATCCCACTGCCCAACCGGCTCTCAAAACACCTGTCCAATACAGGATGCCCGACCGCAGCGCTACGACCGTGTTGTGGGTGCGCAGCAGCGCGTACGCGGCGAGCGCGTCAGCCGTGTTGGCGTCATTGATCTGGTTGAGCATGGCGGCCTCCTTGTGTGGGTGCTGGTCGGTCGCTGGGGCGACTGGCACGGCAGTGGTGGGCAGTGGTCACAGGGGAGGGTGGATTCGGAGGGTTCCGTCCGCCGACACGGTGACGGTGTGGCCTCGGTGGTTGAGTGCGGCGATGCACAGATCCCGGGTGCCGTCGTCGATCCATGAGCGTGCATCGTCGTGGGTGGAGCGCCATGAGACGGCGACGAGGTGGCTGCGGGCCTCCACCTCGACGCCGCCGCCTACCGGATCGCTCCAGTCGGCCATTCGGACATGGCGGGCGAGAATGGCGGTCACCGTCTCGGCCAGCCTGGCTGCTCCTTCCTTGTCTTTGCGTGCCGAGAGCTTGAGATGGTGGGCGTGGTCGCGGCTGACTGGGCGGTAGACCGAGGTGCTGGCCGGTCCGTGCACAATCACCACGGTGGCGCGGCCGCCGCTGATCGCCCGACCGCGGCCGACCGCAGTGGCCAGCCTGCGGAGGGAGGCGCCGCTGACGACCTGGCCGTGCCTGTGGTCGTCCGGGCTGTCCTTCAGCAGCAGTCCCACGTAGTGGTGGTGAACAACGGCGGCCAGGGCGCTTCGGGCGTCAGCCATCCGTTCCGCGAGCTCGCGCGCTCCCAGCTCGAAGGTCCTGGAGTAGGCCTCCAGGCGCCGCACGACCTCTCCGGGCAGGCTCTCGGACCGGCTGCGTCCGCGCTCGTGATCGTCCCTTGCTGCTCGAGTGATCCAGTCGAGGACCTCGGCCAGGTAGGGCGCGCGGAAGGGTGCGCCGGTGAGCAGCTCCAGGAGGTCGTGATCAGCGGTTTCGGGCATGAGCAGGCTCATCGTGAGGGCTCCGCGCGGTCTGAGTGTCGGGCCGGCGGAGATCCCGGGGCCAGGTAGCGACAATACATAGCAAAAAAGACTTACGCAAGCCCGTTTTAGGAGGGCACGCGCGTCAGGGTCCCGCCGGAGATCTCTTCCACGCTGGTCCACCGGGCGCACAGGGCGAGGATGTCGTCGCTGCCGTCGGGCAGCGGGACACGAACGGCGTCGTGCGCGAACGTGCGGGCCAGGAAGAAGGACGACATTCGCTGTCCGGCGACCCAGCGGGGACTGCTCTCGGGTGGGATGCCCTTTGCGGTACCGGGCTCCGGGCATGAGGAGGAAGGGGCAGCCGGCTGCTGCATGCGTTGCGGCGAACACCGCGCACTCCACGCACATCGGGGGGCGAAGGACAGGTGCTCAGTCAGGACCTGCGGGCCGCCGATGACGGCCCGGACCAGGGGAAGGGGCTGGCCGCACACGCCGCACAGGTGACCGATGATGGCCTTCGCTCTCCGGGGGCCGTCCACCTCCGTGAAGTCCGCGACTCCGTTGGTACCGACGGCGGTGACGAACGTGATCGGAAAGCCGCGCGGATCCTTGGGAAGCGCTGCGAGCTGCTCGGGAAGCCCGGCCGCGAACCGGCGTGCGATCGCGGACCGGTCGCCGGTCATCGCTTGCCGCCTCGACGGGCCAGGTACGCCGTCCAGGCATCGTGCTCCGGGCCGGTGAAGACCGGCACGGGGTCCAGCGGAGCCAGCCCGAAGCAGAACTTGCAGGGCTCGGGCAGGGGGCCGACAGCGGCCGCGAGATTCTCGTCGAGCCACAGCCCGCAGACGGAGACGACACCGGATGCCCAGGCCTGGACACTCAGATGCAGCCGAGACGGGGCGTCACCAGACGCCGTCCCGCGAAGAACCGCGGGAGCGACGCCGGCTGGATCCGCAGGGTGCGCGGCCATCAGGCTCACAACCTCCTCTTCGACGGCAGTGAGCCGCTCCTCCCGGGTCCGCGGGTCCGCCAGTGCGCCGTCGCTGAGTGCACGTACCGGGCGAAGCGTCTCCCCTGCCCGTGCCAACAGGTCTCGGGCATCCAGAGCCAGCCGGTCGGCCAAGGGCGCCCCGCTTCTGACGCGAACCCAGATCCCGGCGTGTTCGAGTGTCCCGGCCTGGCCGGTGATCACGCTGAGCTCACCGCCCACCAGCCGGACCGACCACCTACGGCACGCCGGACCGTGCCGAATCCCCGACGAGCCCTCGCAGACACGTAGCTCGTACTCCGCCTGGCCGCCGGCTGCGGCCGGACTCAGAACAGCTGCGCCGGTGCCGCTGGGCGCGACCAGCGCCCAGAGGAACGGTTCGCGGTCCAGCCGCGCCTCCACGCTCCAGGCGGGCTCCGGGCTCCCGAGCACGCCGGGAGGGTGCCGAAGGGCGCCGACAGCAGCTCCCATCGCCGTGTGCAGGGTGTCGTGGCCGGACAGAACTCGGCCGAAGGACAGGGACAGGAGGTTTCGCATGGTGAATTCCTTGATCACGGCAGCTGGGACTGTCACCGCTGCTCGACGTCGCGGGCAAGCCACTCCGGCGCCGGCACCCGCTGAGGGGCTTCCGGATAGGCGACGTAGAACTCAAGAAGGTGTCCTCGAGCTGCGGGGTCCTGGTAATCGAAGAGGGCGCGGGTCGGCTTGAGCACTGCGTTGACTCCGGTGAGGCGCGTCTCGCGGAGCGTGTACGTCCGGGTGAGCGCGACCTCGATCCGGGCGCCGGCGCCGTGGAGCTTGGGGCAGACCTGCAGGGCGTAGGCCGCGCAGGCGAGGTGGATCGGCGGTTCCAGGTAGAACGACAGGGTGGCATCGCCCAGGAAGGCGAGCCGATCCGTCAGGGAGATGGCGTTTGTGCAGACGCTGCACCTCCGCCTCAGCATGAACTCCCGCTGACGGCTGGGGCACTGGTCACCGAAAGCGGGCGTCCCCACGCCCGGCGAACAGGGGCACGCGATGTGGGCCCCCAGGTCTGCGTCGTGGGCGACGAACATAGGGCCGTTCGACTCCGGGCCGTACCAGGAGGCGTTGCCCGGGACGGGAAGACCGGCACGCGTGCGCGGCAGGCGGGCGACAGGCGCGGGCATGGGGACGGAACGCCAGGAGGCGGTCATTGGGTGGCTCCTAGGAAGAGCAGTGGGTGCGATTCGCATGTCGATGGTGGACTGGTGTGATGAGGCGTCAGCCGCTGGGCTGGTCGCTTGATGCGGTGGTCAGAACCTCGCGGATCGCCTCCAGGGTGTCCTGGGCGACCTCGGCCCTGGCCTCGCGCCGCGCGATGGTGTCGTCGGTGTCGTTGTAGTCCGGTGCCGGCACCGGGACGTACCAGGCGATCGCGTCGATGGTCGCTCGCAGAGCCGCCCTGAGGCTGCGTGCATCTGCGTCGCTGATGAGCTTGGTGAGGTCATGCGTGGCCACAGTGGCCTCCCCCAGTCTTTGAGCGGGGGCCGGTTGTCCGGCCCCCGCGAATGGCGCCTCGTTACGCTGCCGGATCGTCCGGTGCGCTGCGCTGGGCGGTGAGGACCAAGGCCGCCGGACCCTCCGGGTGCAGGCTTACCTGGTCCGCCCGGAGTGGGATCAGCCACGGGGCTTCCGGGTACCGCAACTGGCACTTGTCCTCGAAGGCGGAATGCTTGTCGCGCGTGATGCCTTCGATCCGGGCTGCGCGCCGGACGGTGTCGCGGTGGGCGTACACGATGTCGCCCACCGTCGGTGTGTAGATGTCCATCGGGGTGGCTTTCCCATCAGTTCGATGTCGTTGTTCTCGGCGAGTGCCGCAGAGCTCAGGCCTCCCGGATCGGTGCCGACGGCAGGTCCTCTGCTGTGGTGGGGCCACGCAAGGAAGAAGCGGAAGCCGCCGGGGTGCTCAGCCGTCCGGATGGGAGAGGCGATGCAGGGGATCCGGGGGGCCTGCTCGGCCGTAGGCCGGCGCGGTAGCGGTACTTCACGTCTGCGGGTCCCTGTGGCTGGGACGGGCGATCAGACGGCGATCCGGGCCCATCCGGCGATTGTGTCCGGGTCCTCGCCGTAGCAGGTGTCCGCAACATCGCTGAACTCCGCCTCGGGATCCTCCAGGAGGGTGAGGACCGCGTTCACGAGGAGGTTGTCCCGGTCGTTGGCGCAGCCTCGTCCCACGCGCTCGGCAGTGTCGTCCACGGCGCGGTTGACGGCCTGGTTGACCTGCTCGGGGGTGAAGGCACGCCCATCGTCGGGCGCCGTCGCGATGCTCGCAGCCTCGTTCGAGGGCCGGGCCTCGTTGGCGAGGATTGCCAGGGCTGCGGCGCGCACCTGGGGGAACGGGGCGTCGGTGATCTCCTGCCCCGCTGCCTCGGCGGTCATCTCGATACCGGCGCTGAGTGCGGTGTTGATCTCGGTTTGCGTATAGGTCACGGGAGAACTCCTTGGAGACGTTGGCTGCGGGCGCCGGTCAAGTGGGAGCCGGTCGATCAGGACGGGTGGTCGGTGATCACCGGGGGCCTTGGCTGATGGGTCGGCAGACGTTGACCGCATCGGCCGCCTGGGAGCGGAGACGCGTTCCCAACACCAGTGATACTACATAAGCATATAGAGTTGTGCAACGTCCGAAGTTGTGGCAAGCTCTCAACCGAACCGGCCGGGAAGCACTCTCCCGCCGCATCGCGGGCCGCTGGACGCTTCCGTAGTCCGCAAGCCCGGAATCCTCCCCAACCCGCCGCAATCACAGCGCATTGGAGCTCGCCATGCCTCGTCGCACCCCGCGCCGCACCCGACAGAGCCGCCGTACCGAGCCGATCTGGCAGACCCCCACCGTCGCACCCCGCCTGGACGAGCGCCGTACCGACCGCGCCGCCGGAGTGCTGCTGGGTGCCGCCGTCGGCGACGCTCTCGGAGTCCCCTACGAGTTCAAGCCCACGCTCCGCCCGGACCAGCGCCCGATGATGATCGGCGGCGGTCTAGGTCCGTACGCTCCGGGGGAGTATTCCGACGATACGCAGATGCAGCTCTGCATCGCTGAAGTAGCCGCCACCGGAGCGGACTTGCGCACCACCGAAGCACTTGACCGGATCGCGGACAACATCCACCACTGGCGCTCCAACGGCTGCAGCGACATCGGCTCGCAGACCAGCGCGGTTCTCGGCGCCGCCCGCCGCAGCAACCAGGGCTCCTCCTCACAGGCAATGCTCGACGCCTCCCGCCACTTCACGGCCACCCACGACCGAAGCGCCGGGAACGGCTCCCTCATGCGCACCAGCGTCATCGCGCTCGCCTACCTCGACGATCCGACTGCCATGGCCGAGGCCGCCGCCCTCGTCAGCTCCCTCACCCATGCCGACCTGGACTGCGTCGACGCCTGTGTCCTCTGGTGCTCCGGCGTCCGGACGGCGGTGCTCGACGGCACGTTCAACGGTGTCCGCAACGGCATTGCCCTCCTGCCGCACGACCGACAGGCAAAGTGGACGAAGATCCTCGACGAGGCAGAAGCCCATCCCCCGCACCACTTCAACCCGAACGGCTGGGTCGTTGCCGCCCTACAGGCCGCGTGGTCCGCGATCACCCGAACCCCCGTGCCGCCGCTACTCCCCGGCCAGGGGAGCTTCCCGGCGCAGCACTTCCAGCTCGCTCTGGAGGCGGCCGTCCGGTCGGGGAACGACACCGACACCGTCGCGGCCATCGCCGGGGCGCTGCTCGGCGCGCGCTGGGGCTGCTCCGGCATTCCGCTCTCCTGGCAGCAAGCCGTCAACGGATGGCCGAGCAACACGAGCGCCGATCTCATCCGCCTGGCCGTTCTGACGGCACGCGGCGGCCAGGACGACACCGACGGATGGCCGTCCGCGCCGCGCGTGCGTACACCCGTCTTCGCGGGAGCGGCGTTCTCGCGCAACCACCCCCACGACCCCGACGTCGTCCTCGGCAACCTCACACTGACCGAATTCACCGGACGCGCGCCGGCGGACGCTGTCATCTCACTCTGCCGCGTGGGCTCTGACCCGATCCTCACGGGTACGCCCGTCGAACACGTCCGTGTGTGGCTGGTGGACAAGCCGGGGGCGAACGCCAACCTTCACTTTGTCCTCGACCAGGCGGCGCGCGAGCTGCTGCGCCTCCGGTTGGACGGGAGGCGGGTACTGCTCCACTGCGTTGCCGGACGCAGCCGAACGCCGGCCGTCGCGGCCCTGTACAGCTACCTGTTCACCGGCACCGCTCCCAAGGCGGCGCTCCGCGACGTCCACAACGCTCTCGATGGCAACTGGACGCTGCATGCACATCTGGAGATGCACGACGCGGTGTACGAGCTGACCACGGGCGATGCACCGTCGCCCCCGGAGCGTCCCTCGCGGATCGCCTCGTGGCTGCCCTGGCGGTAGCCGCCAAACGACAGCGAGGTGCGGGCCTGGCCCAGGGAACTCCCTGGGCCAGGCCCGCACCCCGTTGGCTTGAGGTCGCGACTACTCGCGGCCGGCCTGCTCTGTCCGGGGCAGGCCCTGACGCCGCTTCCGCAGGTCGTCCTCAATCGTCTTTCGGAACCACATGTCCTCGAACACCGGCGGCTTCTTCCGGTCGCCACGCTTTCGATCGGGAGGCGGAATCTCCCCCCGGCTCTTGTAGGACTGCAGGGTGCCGCGCTCCACGGGCCTCCCCCTGGTGGCGTTTCCCATGATCTCCGCGTAGCCGCCGATATCGATCAGATCGAGCGGGTGACCCTCCGGCGGGGAGATCACCATCGCCGAGCCCTCACCGCTGAACTGCACCCACGCGTGCCGGCGGTTCTCCTTCACCCAGGCGTCGACCTGCCCCGTATCCCACCGACCGGGTGCCACAGGAGCCGGGAACCCTGAGGCTTTGGTCCACGCAGCCACCGCCCCTGCGGAGAGCCCGTAGCGTCGAGCGAGGTCTACCTGGCGAAGGCCTTGATCCGCTGCCCGGGACTCCACGGTCTCCGTAGCTGGCCGTGCTGCAGCACCGACCCGTCGCTGCACCGCGGCAGGTCCCGCGCCCTCATCCAGGCCGGCCTGCGGTGTTGACGGGCCGCGCGCACCGCCCTTCCCCTGGGACCGCCTTCCCACTCCCTTCTCGGAGGCGCCAACCTCCACCTGCTGGCCACCCGGACTGCCGGGGACCAGCTCCACCTTGGCCGGCCACGACTGAGGCCGGTTCGCCCGGACCCACGAGTCCACCTGAGCCGTGTCCCTCAGGCCTTCCTCGTCCGCGACAGGGAAGTTGAGCAGGCGAGCCCATGCCGCGACGGTCCTGGGGTCCACGTCGTAGGAAGTGCTGATATCTGCCGCAGCAAGTCGGGCCGGCGCCTGGCGCTTGCTCATCGTCGTTCCTCCATGGTCTGCGTGCGGTGCGGGGCTGCAGCCTGCGAGGCCGGCGTCATGACCGCGGCCGGCCGGTCCGAGGCCGCCTGACGAAGGTGTACGCGGTGCTGCGGAACCAGCTCGGTTCCTCAACCGCTGGCTGTTTGCCGTCGCCAGGGAGCCGGTCAGGCTTCGCCATCCTGCCGTCCGCCATATAGACCTTCAGCGTGGAGGCCTTGGGAGCCGGCCGACCGCGGACGGCGCTGTCGATCTCGCGAATCTCCTCGAGCGTCAGCAGGTCGGTGTCCTCGCCCGCAGGGAGGTCGAGGTCGTTGAGCAGATCCTTCGGGGCCGGCGGGCGCTGCGCCTCCTGGGCGGGGGCGGTCTCCGACCGTGTCCGGCGTGTCCTGCGTGGCCGGTTCAGGTAGGCGTACGCCGTGGAGCGGAACCACATCGGCTCGGTGACGTCTGGCTTCTGCCCGTCTGCCGGCTTCCGATCTGGCTGGGGCAGGGTGCCCTTCGAGATATAGGTGCGCAGCGTTCCGATCGGTGTCGCCTCGCGGCCCAGCGCCTTCCCCTCGAGCTCGCCGATCCTCCGCAGGGGGAGGAGATCACGATCGCCACCGGGAGGAAGGCCCAGTGGATTCTTGCCCCGCTGGCCTTTGGCCCACGTTCCGGGGTAGCGCTGCCTGAGCCACTGGTCGACGGCGTCCGCGTCGAAGATCTCGAGTTTGCCAGCCCGGTGGAGGAGAGGAGGGAAGTCCGGCTCCTGGCCCCATTGGAACGCCGTGGTGCGATGCACGCCGTAGCGCTCGGCCATCAGGTCATAGGTGGTCTGCTCGGTGGTGGAACCTGCGGGAATCATCGTCTCTCCAAGGGCCGGCGTGGCCTAATCGGGTGCCGGCCACCACCTCCAATGGCGAGGACTCGGCTGTGCTGTTCGGATGCGGGCGCCAGCCACTGACCGGCCTGGCTGCTGGCGCAAGGTGCAGGTAGCCACCTGTGGTACAAGCTACAGAGCCTTATAGGGTTGCGCAATTCGACTTGTGGCGCGCCCTTGGCGGGGAGCACCGAATGGGCCCCACCAGCGACTGGTGGGGCCCTCGGGCGGACGTGGCCTCCGGATGATCCGGCCGGCACGGGACGGGCAGGGTCAGCCTGTGAGTACGAGCAGCCAGCGCCGTTTGCCGGTGCTGCTCTTGGTTGACTCGGTCATGACGCTCGCTCCGTTGTACCGACGGGATAGGAAGTGGTGTGACGTGGCTGGCGGCCCGGGCAGCCCTCGTGAGGAGCGAGGCAGGCGTGAACGCCGAGCGCGGTGACTCCGCCCTCGGCCCGGGCCAGGACTGCGAGGGCCTTGGCCAGGGCGGTGCGCGACGACCGCTGGTGCTTGCCGCCGAACTGGAGGTCGTCGCCGTGGCTGGCGATCTGCTCCAACGCGTGGGTGCGAACGTGGTCGATCTCCTGGTCGGACGCGGTGCTCAGCTCGGCGATGCACAGCGGCACGAGGAAGATCAGGAAGTCGGCCAGGCGCTCGCGGAACGATGTGTCATCGTCTCGGGTGGAGCGGCGCGGGCGGTTGGCCGTGTCGCTGCTCGGGGTGAGGACGACACAACCGAACGGGCTCGGGCGGTCAGTCGGCATCGCGGTTCACCCCGTCGGTGACGACGTCGATGCTGCTCACGTGCAGCAGTGCGACATCGGTGACGCGGTCCACGGTTTCGTCCGTGCATGCGGCGGACAGCGCGCCGGGGTTGAGGTCCTCGATGTGGCGGCGGACCAGGTTCGGGTCGCTCGCGAGGGCGGCGGACAGCTCGAGGGTCAGGGCGACGTCGTGCACGACCGTGCGGGTCGCTTTCACGTAGGCGGTGACCGTAACGGTGCCGGCTTCCATGGGAAGTCCTCCGTTTATGCAGGGCGCCCCCGGCTCGATGAGCCGGGGGCGCGAGGGAGTGGGGTTCGGACGGGGTGAGAGGTCAGCGGCGAGCGAGCGTGCAGTCGTGCCAGTGCAGCGGAGAGGTACGGAAGTGCGGGGCTTCGACCATGTCGCGGGCGTTGAGCTCCCAGTCGCCGAGGTCCTCAAGGCGGTTGACGGCCACGGTGGGAACCGGTGCCGAGCAGTGCGGGCACGGGGCGAACAGGCTGAAAGTGACGTTCCGGGAGGAGTCGTAGGACGCGAGGAAGGCCCGTGGGCGGCCGAGCGCCACATCGATCCGCACGGCCCGCAGATGGGCACCGTCGTGGAACAGGGGGTGATGCGTGTCCTGGTGCACGTAGAGCGGCACGCTCCGGTCCAGCTGAAACCGGTGGCGCATGAGGTCGGCGACGCTGCTGGGGTCCGAGGGAGCCAGGACGACGGCGGGGTCCCGCCCGAGGACCGGCTCCAGGCCGGTGCGGGCGCGGAGGATCGAGGCCCTCAGGGCCGACTCGGTTATGTCGAGCTGCGGACGGGTGGCGACAGGGTGCATCACTTGCTCCTGGTGATCGACGTGGCTCGGGGCTGTCTCGCCCTCTGGGCAGGCATGGCGGGGCGCTGGCGCGCCGCGACTGAGGTCTGTGTCGTCCGGGCGCGTCTCCAGCGGTTGCGAATCGCGATCGGCCGAATGGTGAGGCCCGGACCGGCCAGGGGATGAGCCGGTCCGGGCCTCGGCGGCTCCGTGCCGCCCAGGGGGAGTGGCGGCACGGAGCGAGTCGCCGAAGCGACTCCTTCGGGATGGTCGCTACCGGAGGACTGTCCCGCCCTCACGGCAATGACTATACAGATTGAAATAGAGTTGTGCAATGCCTAGTGAGATTGGTCAGGGTTCCAAAGAGGCGCACTGGATTGCACTGCGGTCGTCCTTGCCGAGCGGCTGGTGCGCTCGGCAAGGACGACCACGGGTCAGCTGGCGTCCAGGCCGACCTTGTCGAGGAGGTTCTGCGCGCCCGCGAAGGCCTGTCTCTTGTGGCCGTAGCTGGGCCAGCGCAGATGCATGCTCTCGTGAGCGAGCACCTTGTCGGCAGCCTCCCGGGTCGGGACCAGAGCCAGGTTCACCGCCATCAGCGGCACGTCGAGGCGGTTGCCCGCATCGCCTCGGTACACCTGGGCAACGTAGTGCTCGTGGAACGCCAGCCCGCTGGCTTCGGAGTAGCGGGCGAGGTCGAAGGTCAGCGCGAAAGGCCGGCTGGCCGCGCGCATGAACAAGCCCGCCCGATTCCTCAGCCACTTGGTCGTGACAGGTTCGAGCAGCTCCTCCGCAGGGAGCGGGCTGCGCAGGGCCTCGTGACGCGCAACGGTTCGCGGGTCTCCACGATGGACGGTCATGACCGGCCCTCCCTTCCGAAAGCAGCCGGCGATCGAAGCACCGGCCGGCGGCCGTCGGCAGCCTGGAGCTCCGGGCGGAAGCCAGCGCTGGCCGTCGGCCGCGCTGTCGCCACGCGGCCCCGCTCCGCGAGAGTGCGATCAGCTCGCGCGAGCGCCCCCAAGGCCTGTGCAAGCACCGTCCCCTCCCGGGCCCTGCCCGGCAGCGGCTGGCGGCGAGTGCCGGCCGCCGCCTCCCGCGGCGGCGAGCTGGGCGTCCGCAGCCCCTCCGCGCTACCGCCACCTGCCACGCCCGCGATCGGCCGCGCAACGGGTTCCGAAGCTCGGACTCCTCGCTTGAACGGCCTCGCCCCTACACGGGTGACGCCGGCATCGGTGACCGGCGCCAGGCATGTCGGTACCTGCAGACCCAGGCCCTGCTTCGGGCGCCGGCCAGCCGGAGCACTGACGTCCCGTCGGGTACTGCGCATGGCGCCACCTCCTCCAGAGCCGTGGGACCGCCCCGATCGGGGGACGGTTGCCGGCGCGGTGCCGGCCCGGGCGCCATCATGCCAAGACGCCGGCGCGGACGTGCTGCGGACAGTCGTCATGAGAACCGCCCGTGCCACGAGTCCGCCTCCAGACGCCCGAGCTCGGCGTCCTCCTCCGCGCTGAACCGGTCGGTGAAGGCGTCCCAACGCTGCAGTTCCGCCAGCTCCTGATCCTCAGCCGGCTGGACCCTGGCGACCTCACCGGACACCAGGTGGAGCACGACGTCGCCGCTCTCCTCCAACCGTCCGTCAGTCCAGTTCAGCGCGCGCCGCCGGGCCAGGTTGAGGTTGAACACGTAGCCGTCTTCGGCATCGAAACCGCCGAGCAGCGGCCGAATCCATATCAGGTGGGCGTCGTCCGGGTCGGCCCGGTGATGCCGGGCCAGTGCCTGCCGGAACATCTCCGTGCCGTCGGCGGAGGTGACGACGAGCTGCGCGCCGGCGTCGACCTGGTCGCCGGTAGTGGTGTGGTTGCCGGCGAGCAGATCGGCGAAGCGCTGATGCCAGGTGTTCATGTGAACGGTCTCCTTGCTGGTTGTCACTCGTCGGAAGGCGGTCAGTAGGCGTGCTGGACAACATCTTCGACGGCCTTGCCGCCGAGGTGGGTGATGCCTCGCGTCTTGAAGGACTCCAGCAGCGCGGCGCGCTCGTGGGCGTAGTTGCACACGATCCGGCTGGGAGCCTCGGCGCCCAGCAGGTCGATGCCGTCGCGGAACATGACCTCGTTGCTGCTCGCGCTGAAGTTCGCGATCTTCATCGGGTTCCGGGTCAGCCCCGACATGCCACTCTTTGCAGGGTTGATGGCGCCGTAGTGGTCACCGTCGTAGGCGTAGTAGTCGGAGCGGCGCATCAGGACAGACGGGTCGTCCCAGACCAGCATGCCGCCGCCGTGGTGGGCCTGGGTTCCGGAGACTCGCAGGAAGACGCTGTTCGCCCCTCCGGTGTACTTGTCCTGTTGTTCTGACATGCCGAGGCCACCTCCGATGCCCATCACGGCACGCTTCTCCGTGGAGGCGAGAACCCCGGTACCGAACAGCTTGACCATGTCCCCCTTGCCGATGCCGTGGGTCAGCGACTTCCCCTTGTACGCCTCCTTGATCTCGGCGGACTTCCCGGTTACGTCGAATCGGGACCAGGTGAGCCACCCGCCGGACGCGGCCGGGGTGGGGTCGTACCCGGCGCTGGAAGCCAGAGCATTGCCGCTGTCGAAGCCGGTCGCCTTCGCCACGGCTTCGCGCAGTACCGAGACCTTCTTCGGCAGGACCGTCTGGGCGGCCTCGAGCTGGATGCGCTTCACCTGCTGGTGCAGCTCGTCCTCGCCGAGGCCGATCAGGGACTCGGCGCGCTGGTGGATGATCTCCTGCACCTGCAGGTCCTCCAGGCCCTTGGCCTCGGCGAACGCCGCCTTCATGCCGGCGGCGCTACCGAGCCCCTGTGCGGTGATGTTGTTGGAGAGGTAGGTCCACTCGCCCTCTGCCGCCGTCATCGGCTTGTTGACCAGGTGCAGCTGCTCGAGGCGCTCCACCAGCTCCTTGCCGTTGCCGGCGCCCACCGGCGCGTGGACCTCCAGCTGGCCGCGCATCGAGAACTCGGTGCTCGAGGGGTCGTTGCCGGCGTACGGGCGGTACACCGCGCTCCACCCCTCGCCGAGGTCGATCGCGTACTCCTTGCCGTTTGCCTTGCTGCGCGACGTTCCGTTCCATGACGTCTCGCCGGTGTCAGGGTTCATCGAGGCCTTGATGCGGCTGGCGTCCCGCAGCTGGGCGGCCAGGGTGCCGGGCTCCGGGTCCTCTGAAGGGGCGGGTATCTGCTTGGTGACCAGCTTCGTGACGGTCTGTTGGTACGGCTCCATCCACGGCAGCGGTGTGCCGCCGTTCTCGATCTTGTCGCCGACCTGCTGGAGCTGGCCCATGTAGTGCTGGGCCATCGCCTTCTCGTCGTCGGTCAGGTCCGGGGAGTTCAGGACTGCGGTGACCGCTTCGGTCGCCTTCTGGTGCTTCTGGATGGAGGCTTCGGAGATCGGAAGGCTGTTCTTCAGCTTGTGCTGGACCGAGGTGGTCGCCGAGGTCACCAGCTCGGCGAGCTGTGCCTTCTTGTCCAGCTCGAGGCGCTCATGCACCGCCTCCTCGACCTCGATGTCGATCATCTTGGTCCCGGACACGCTCAGAGCGTCGAGCAGTTTGGCTTCGGCCTCCTCGCTGACGTGGGCGAGCAGGACCTCGCGAGGGCCGGCCGGGGAGTTGTAGGAGACGAGGGTTGCCTGGGAGTCGAGGAAGTCCTCACCGCCGACGAGGACCGGTGTGCCGGTTGCGACGCCGGCTGGAGGGGCGTCGGGTATCGGAGTCAGAGGCGGATCGGTCTCCTCGGGTACCTCGGGTTCTTCAGGCTCCTCCACATCCGCGACACCGCCCCCGAGGTCTCCCGCTGCGGCCGAAGCGACGCCGTCGTCCTCGTTGGGCTCAGCGCCCGAGGCCGTCTCTGACAGGACATCATCTGCCGCAGCTCCGCCAGGCGGCCCGTCCTCCTCGCTGCCGGATACGGGCATGGCGGCAGCCTCGGACTCCGGCAGCGGCGCCGACAGGTCCCCGCCCGCACCGCCGCCCTCGGACGCTTCGGCCTGGTGCTCACCTTCCAGGAGCGGGAGCCCGCCCTCCTCCTGCGCGGCTTCCGTCTCCTGCAGGTCCGCCGCCGGCTCCGGCACCGCGGTCTTGAGCAGGTCCAGCTCCCAGTCCGCGAGGATCTCACCAGGGACCGCCGACGGCCCGAGGTCGATCGGGGCCGGCGGAACCTCTGCGGTCACCGTCGGGGAGACGGCGTACGACTCGTGGCTCGACTTCGAGTTGGTTCCCATCAGTTAGCTCCGTGCTTCAGGGACGCCGCCGTGGGCATCTTCAGGTCACTGACGAAGAAGTCCGCGAACGCCTTCCGCAGACCTTGCTTACGTGCGACCGCGTGGTCCAGGAATGCTTCGGCGATCTGCTCGTGGCTCACCTGGGACGCGGGCACCTTGTGCGTCTTGGCCGCCTGCTTGCGCATGGCAGGCACCCAGTGCACGCCAGCCTTGGCGCCCTCGTGCGCGGTGGAGTGCAGCAGCGAGCGCCACTGTGAGTCGGGGATCGCCTCGAAGTTCTTGATGATCGGGTGGACCACACTGGGGTTGATCTTGACTCCCGCACCCAGACCGTCCGACAGCGCAGCCGAGTACAGCTTCTGGTGGACCGGTGTGAAGGAGCCGCCGCCCGACGGCGCGTAGCCGAGACTCAGCTTGTCCTCGCCGTAGTGCTTGAAAGCCTGACCCCGGTCGATGTGGACCAGGCCCCCCGAGGCGGTCCGCAGCACGTTCTGCTGGTGTCCGTCGTGGTCACCGACGAGCCAGGAGCCGACATGGCTGCGCACGATGGCGTCGACCTCGGTCTGGGACCAGGAGTGAGGGTCGGACGAGAAGTGCGTGGCACCCTTCAACATCGGTTGGACGCTGCCAGAGTTGCCGTTGACCTTCTTCACGTACACCGGGACGGCGGGGACGCCGCCGAGCGACAGCGCGTGCGACGCCGCGGCTTCCGCGTGGGCGATCGCGCCGTGGCCGTGGTGGTCCGCCTTGAAGAGCCAGCTGGAACCGTCGGGCGCGCTGTGGAGCGTCTTGCTGTAGGTCCCGCCGAGGTTCGCCGCCGTGCCTGGCCCGAGGTCCCACGAGCCGACCACGTCGGAGTCGATACGGACCGGTACATCCTGTGCAGTCGCCTTGACCTGCTGCAGGTTGGCGACGAGCGCCTGCACCTTGGCGTTGAACGATCCTGGCTTGGCCGGCTTCACGGGCGCCTTCGGCACCGGCTTCGACGCAGCCGGAGCCGCCTGGGCGAGCTTCTGAGCCTGAGCGGGACTGGCGCCCATCTGGATGGCCGCCGCGACCTTGCTCTCGGCTGTCAGCGACGTCCCGGACGACGGCGTCGGAGCAGCGGATGACGCTGCCGACTGCGCCGACGGAGCGGCGTTTGCGAGCTTGCTCTTCAGGGCCTGCACCGCCTCGTCCGAGGCGAGGCCTGTGGCCGGGCTGGTGGCGGGAACGGCAGCGGCCGTCTTCTTGGCCGCGGCGGCGGCCACCTTGGCGTTGATCGCCTCCTTGTCGAGGTCGGGGTTGAAGCTCGCAGCGATGTAGTTCTGCACGTGCGCCCGGCTGGCCTTCCCGGGGTCCGGCATGCCGAGCTGTCCCGCGATGTCCCGCAGGTCGCTCAGCTTCTGCTGCTTCGCCCACGCGTTGACCTCGGTGGTGAGGGCCTTCGGGTCGACCTCGTGAGCGACGAGCAGCCCCGCATTGTCCGTCGAGATGTCGCTCGCCGGCGGGAGGACGCTGTAGATCCAGTCCTTGGCCTCTTGCTGGTACTTGTACACCTCGCCGGTGCTTTTGGCCCACGCCACCACTGCGGACGCCGAGTTGGGGCCGTCCGCGAGGTTGGGAAGGGAGAGCGCAGCGTCGGCGTTCGGCTTGGCGATCACGTGCTCGTCCAGCGCGGCGTCGAGCGCCGTGAGACTGTCCTGGCGCGCCAGTGCCGTCTCTTTGAGAGCCTGCTTCTCGTCCTCCGGGGTGGTGGAGCGCATCAGGGCGACGAGCTCGCGCGGCTTGAGCCTGCCGGCCTCGGTCTCGGTGAGGTCGCCGTTGGCGACGGCCGCCTGGACGACCGGCAGAACGGTGCCGTTGCCGATGTACGCCTTGTTCAGGGCCGCGTCGACCTTCAGCTTGGCCTGCGCCTGCAGCTGCGCGAGTTCGTCTCCCTGATCGGGGCTGTGAGCCGTCGCCAGGGTGTGCTCAGCCTGCAGGACCTCCTGCAGCTGCTCGCTCGTCAGCTGCATCAGCTTGGGGTGCGGCAGCCCTGAGATCGACGCGTCGACGTTTGCGGCCGCGCTGGCGATCTGCGCCGGCGTTGCCGTCCACGTGCCGTCCGCGTTGGTGGAGACCGGCGGGGCACCCTCGATTGTGTGCAGGTCCGCCAGCGTCATCCCGCCGACCGTCTCGCCGGCGACAAGCTGGTCGTACCGCTTCAGCGCAGCGGCCTGGATGGCGTTCTTGGACTTGATGCCGTCGGCGTAATACGGGTCGAGCCAGTGGACCAGTGGATGCTGGCCTTTCCCGGACAGGCCGACCAGTGCCGGGTGTTCGAAGCCCTTCGCCGCAGCGATCTGCTGAAGGTCCGCCGGGTCGAGTGCGTTGAGGTACGCCAGGGACTGTGCCCGCAGGGCGTCGAGCTCGGCCTGGACCTCCTCGTCGGAGGCACCGGCGGCCTTCATCTGCTCGATGGCCTCGCGCGCGTCGTGGATCTGGTTGACGAAGATGTCGTACTGCTCGACCGGGTCCTGGGGCAGGTCGTCGTACCCGCCGAGCGGGTACCCGCCCTGGGCAAGCTCGCCGCCGGCTGCGATGACCTCAAGGTTGTCCATCGCCACCATGAGCTTGGTTTTCGCCATGACCATCTCGTCGCTGAGCTGCTCCTCGGCGGGTGCCGCGGGCGCGGCCTCGGCAACGGCCTCGGGGACGCCGCTCGGCGCAATGGCGTAGGAGGCATGGCTGCTCTTGGAGTTGGTGCCCATCAGACACCGGCCCGCGGCGGTAGCGCCGGTATGACCTCGGCGAGAAGCTCGTCGAGGACGAGCTCTGCGGCATGCCGCAGGTCAACGGCACCTTCGGGGATCTCGGCCTGGGCAATCTGGCAGACCCCGGACTCGGCCTGCCACCGGGTGAGGTTCTCCTCGGTGATGCCGTCGGCCAGGCGCTCACGCCAGGGGTTGCCCTCGTCGTACACGAGCGGGACCCAGACCAGACTCTCCTGAGGGTCGGCGTCGGGTGCGGAGTCCAGGGCCAGCACGGCGACGGGGTCGACCGCGAGCCCGAGAGCGGGGTGCCAGACCGTCAGGATCCACACGCTCCAGCTGGATGCAGCCGGCGCCGGGAGCGCTTCGGGCGCTCCGGGCTCCGGCCGCGGTGAGGTGGGTGTCGACATCAGAGGCTCCTCCCGTGGGGTTCGCCTCATAGAGGTGTCAAAAAGCGCCTCCGTGTGACATGGAAGCGGGGGTCAGTTTCTGGAGGTCGTCATCGGCGCGGGAGAAGGGAGGACATGAACTGCACCGTCGACGCGAACGCGTCCCCCGGGCGGGCATGGACGTCCTCCCGCCCGTTTGCCGTCATGATCGCTCCGTGGAGGGCGTACTGGTGCGGGTTCTGGCTGATCAGCGTCAGGCGGCTGCCGAACAGGGCGACAACCTGGGCGATCCGGTCGATGCGGGAGAGCCCCGTCAGGATGACGGGCAGGTCGGCGGGCAGGTTCTCGGCCAGCCAGTAGAGGCCGGGCAGGGCCCAGCTGTCCCAGTTGTTGTTCTCCCGGACGGTCTGGACGTTCACGGCGATCGCCGGCGGAGGTGCGTCCTCGATCCAGGCTGTGTAGCGCTGGAGATCCTCGAGCCTGTACCAGTACACGTTCGGGACGGCGCACACTCCGGCGTCGGCGAACTCCTGGGCGATCATCAGCGCGCGGCGCATGTTCAGCAGGTGCTCGGTGCGGGGCCAGTTGCCGTAGATGCTGTAGTTCGGCGACAGCACGAGGTCCCATCCCTGGGAGGCGATCTCCTCGACCAGGCCGTCGCGCTTGCGGTACGTCCAAAACGCTTCGACGAGCGGGTCCTCGCCGTAGCCGACGAGCACGGCCTTCTGTTCGTCCCGCAGGGCGAGGGCTTCGCGTGCCTGCTTGCCGGCGAACCGGGGGTAGATGGTGTGGGTGTCGGGCGAGAACACGCGGCGCAGACCCACTCCATAGGCGGCCCACCGCAGGCTCGCATCCAGCTGCGTCACCGCCGACCCGTCAGTCATGGGGACGAAGGACGGCAAGTTAGGGAGCTCGCCATCGATGGTGATGTCGTCGAAGGTGAGCGTGCCGCCGACATCGGCCATCCACTGGGCGATGTCGGCACGGCTTCCGCAGCGGATCGGGCACCCGCCGCACGCCCCCGACGGTGAGCCGGCTTCGGTGGCCGCGCACCCGCAGTACGAGCAGTCGGAGTTCGTTCCCGAGCACAGCGGTTCGACCGTGGCGGGTCCGCCGTGGCCGTCCGGGCCGGCCCAGAATGCGCAGGCGGCGCAGTTGCAGCCGCGGCCGGGCAGCGGGACACCGACACGGGGCAGGGGAAGGGAGACAGTGGTCATGCGGCGTTCTCGCTCTCATCAGTGGCGACGGCGGGTTCGTGGGTGAGGGCCTGGTCGAGCTCTCGGACGGCCAGCAGCACGGAGCCCCGGTCGTAGCGTCCGAGTTGGCGGCCGGCGCGCAGCTCCGCAAGGAGTGATCGCAGCCCGTCCAGTGCGGTGCGGACCGCACGGGCGTCCGCTGGAGGCGCATCCGGGACTTCGACGGGCTGCGCCTGTTCGGCTATGGCTCCAGTGACCTGGTGCCGGTGGTCGTCGAGTACGACAGGGGTGTAGCCCGGCGGAGAGTCGTCCTCGCACGTGATGGCCTCAGCCTCCGGTTCCTCCTGTTCGCTGCCTGGGGCGGGATCCGGAACCCGGCTCAGCTTCGCCCGCCTGCCGGCGTTCGCCTGCTCCTGCCGCTCCTCCGCCGATTCAATGACCTGCTCCGCGTCGAGGCCCGGGTCGCCGAGTCCGATGTCGACCGCGCTGGGGAGCAGGTGCAGGCGGCCGCTGCCCTTCAAGGCCGCCCAGATCTCCGAGGCGGCATCGGCGCGGCCACGGCGCAGCTGGGCGAACCGGATCCGGGTGTTGAGCCGGATCTCCTGCTCGTCCATCTCCTCGGTCAGCTCCCGCGGCAGCTCGCGGAAGGCGCGGACGAGCTCGGTGGCCTTTCGCTCCGAGAGCTGGAGGCCGAGCCGGCTGAGCACCTCTGACCACGGGGCTGCGCAGCTCTGGTCGTTGGCCCGGATCCGCTCGAGGGCCTTGAACCGTTCGATGGAGTCGGCGATCGAGTACACCTCTGCGGGAACCGGCCGGCCGGCGCGCAGCAGCTTTCCCACCAGCACCGCGCACCGCTGGTACATGAGCGCGGCTGCCTGCTCGCCGGGCCGCAGGGGCTCACGGGCGAAGTTCTCGATGAATCTCCACATGTGCCTCTCCTCGTCCGAGAGAGGCCCTGGGCACACCACAGCTGCCAGCGCTCCAAAATGCGGGTTGTCCGGCAGGTTCACCGCGCCCCAGCGCATGGCTCGCAGCCGCCGCTCCCCGGTGACCAGCCGGATGGTCGGGGCGCGGCTGGCGACTGTGATCTCCTCGGCCAGGACGGGTTCCAGCAGGCCGACCACCGACATGGACGAGATCAGGTCGGACAGCTCCTCAGGCGCGGTCAGGTCACCTGGCTTCCGCCCTTGGGGCTCGGTGAACGCGGAGCCGGGCCCGCGCAGCGGCAGCATCTCGAAGCGGCGCTGCCGCAACCTGGTGCTGCGCTGGAGGATCTCGGCAAGGTGGATCATGTTGCCGCCGGTCGGCGGCGCGTCGTCGAGGGTGGCGGTGCTCATGGCCGAGGATTCCTTTTCGTCGCCGCCTGGGCGGTGGGGGTGCGGGGTACGGGGTACGGGGTGGGCCGAGGATGGTCACTGGGTCTTGAGGTACAGGTTGGTCAGCGGCGGCCTCTTCTCCGGGGTTCCGCGCAGCAGGGGTGTGAAGATCGGCGCGAACGGTCCGTGCTGCTGGAGCTGCTGAAGGGTGGTCACCCCGACGGACAGGCTGGCGGCCAGGCGGGCCAGCCGCGGGTCCGCGCGGGTGAGGGCGTAGAGGTCCTCGGTCCGTGAGGCCAGGCGGGACGCGAGCGTCGGCGTCCGCTTCCCGTCCAGGATGACGAGCAGCCGTGGGAAGACCGGGTAGGTGTACTGCCAGTCCGGACGGCTCGACGCTGCCGATCGCCTGGCGCGGTCCGGATGCTGGGGGACGTACTCGTGCAGGCGGCCGTACGCCGCGATCTTGGCCGCCAGCAGGGCTGTCGGCATGGTTGCCCGGTCGACCTCGATGAACGTGGTCGACATGAGGCGCTGGCCCCGGGTGGTGTCGACGTAGTTGAGGACGGCGTCCGTGATGACGTGGTCGTCCTCGAAGCGGCGCTGGCCGTCCCGGATGCGGTGGGCGACTTCCGGCATCCAGTCCAGGGGGCCGCATTCGTGGCCGAGCCGGGCAGCGTGCCGGACGAACGCCAGCCCGGTGTCGTTCACGGCGCGGGTGTGGAGCTGGCGGGATCCGGCGGCCGACTCAGGGGTGACACGGTAGGGCCGCGGCATAGCCTCACCTCCCTGCTCGACGGTCTCGGCACCAGCCTCGGTGAGGAACCAGAGGTATGGAGTGTTGAGCGGTGCCTGCTTCCGCTGCCGGTCGGACATCGCCTGCGCGGGAATGTCCGGGGTCTCGGCGGCCTCGACGTACTGTGCCCACAGGCGGTCGACGAGCCCGGCGTCCAGGAGCCTCTTCAGTTCACGCCTGAGGTAGACGGGGCGCTTCGCGGCCGGGGTCAGCAGTTGGTGCAGCTGGTCCGTGGTCATGGCCCGGTGCTGGTAGAGGACACCCAGCGCCTGGGTTGCCAGCGCGGTGAAGCTCGCGCGCAGGGCGGCCATGGGGGCTTCGGTCACGGTGGTCACGCGAACCTCGATCCTTGGGTCGGCTGTCCGCCGGCAGCCGCGGTGTCGTCGCCGGCGTCGTCGGCCAGCCCGCTCACGACGGTCCCGGGGTCCTTGTGGATGCGCACCGGGCCAGTGCCCGGCGCCTGGCCGCCGGGGCCGCCGCCAGGGCCGGCGCCCGACGGCACGCCTGCGCTCTGGCCGTCATCGTCCTCATCGTCGGGCGGGATCGGCAGCTTCACGAGCTCCACGCGGATCCGGCTGTCCAGCCGGCGCAGGTCGGCGAGGATATCCCGCACCGGACGGCGCTTCAGGTTCTGGTTGACCGACTGTGTGAGCTTCGGCAGGTCATCGGGCCGGTAGTAGTCGGCGTACAGGTCCTCCACGCTCGCGCCGCGCACCTTGAACGGGTCCGTGCGGCCGTCGTTCAGGGTCACCGACATGACGTAGTGGTACGGCTTCAGCTGGGTGATGGTGTCGGGGTCCACCTTCTTTCCCCATCGCCGCGTCACCAGCAGCGCCTCGTCCACGTCACTGGCGGTCGACGAGAGGACCGACAGGTTCTGCAGCAGGCCCTGACGGGTCGTGGGTGTCAAACGCTGCGCCATCTGCGTCATCGCGAGCATCTTGACCTTGAACTTCCTGAGCTGCTCTGCGATTGCGGCGAGGGTGCCCTTGGACGCGCCGTCCACCGCGGTGAGCTCGTCGATATACGTATAGAAGTCCTTACGGTCCGCGACGGGCATGTCCCGGCGGGACAGGCCAGCGCGGAAGAGGTCGTAGATCAGGAGGCAGGACACGATGCGGTCGGTGTCACCGGTTCCGGATGGGCAGACGAAGACGATCTTCCCCTCGTCCATGGCGGTGCGGATGTCGTAGGTCGACAGGGACGAGCCGAGGAATGCCTTGAGAGCGTTGCTGGAGTCGAGTCGCTCGATGATGTTGGTGACGACGGGCGTGGCCTCGTTGCTGTACTTCGGGTAGGTCTTGGTCCAGAAGTCGCGCAGGTTCTTGGACAGGTACGGCACGACGGTGTCGCGCCAGACCTCGTCGGCCAGGATCGTCCGGATCTGGAAGATCGTCGGAGCAATGTCGGCCCGGCCGGCCAGGTTCAGCAGCCGGGAGAGCTCGACCAGCGACTCGACGGACCGCGTCAGGATGGTCTTGGCACGGCCGGCCGAGTCGGACCAGTTCAGCGCGCTGGAGAAGCCGGTGACGATGTACTGCACGATGTCCGGGATGTCGTCGACGCGCCGGTTCTGCATCGAGAGCGGGTTCCACGATGCCGCCATCGCATCGAGGTCCGGAGACGTCAGGTCGATCTCCCACATCCGCGGTGCCAGCTTCCGGTGCGCCAGGTAGGGACGGGCGCGCTGCCATCCATCACCGTGGGGGTCCAAGAACAGGATGCCGTGCCCGTTGTGTGCCAATGCGATTGCCTGGACCAGCGACATCTCGGTCTTGCCATAGCCGGCCTTGCCCAAAAACAGCGCGAACAGCAGGTACTTGAGAGGAATGCCCGCCAGGCGCTCGCCGCCACCGGGCTTGGCGACCCAGCCGAGCGGCAGCAGACCCGGCTGGCCGTTCCAGACAGGAAGGTTCGGCGGTGGCGGGGGGACGACGCCGCCCGAACGGGCGACGTTCGCCGCCGTGTTGTGCTTGGTCGGCGGCTTGAGGAGCCCGGCTATCTCCTGACCCGTAACCCAGCCGTGCTGGCGCGGTGCGAATGCCCCGCTCTCGAAGCGAAGGTCGAAGTGCCGCCGGTACAGCGCCGAGTCCGCCCGCACCCGGGTGATGCCGAGGTTGAGGCCGACCGGCTGGAGATGGTTGTCACCCGACCATCCCTCGAGCGCGGCCAGGACCTGGTCCAGCAGCATGCGAGGCCGTGTCGGGTCGGTGGAGCAGGCACGCAGGAGCATCTGGAGGTCAAGGACCGGGTCGACGCCGGGCACGAACTTGCCCATCGCCACCTTCATGTCCTGGACGCTCCTGCGCTGACCCTGTGCCCCGCGGCCCTGTGCCCCGCGGGCTTGCGGGCCGCGCATCTCCGCAGCGATCTCGGAACCGATCGACGCGAGCCGGTCGAGACTGAAGCCCGAACCGGAGCCCTGCGGCATCCCCGGGATGCTCGGGAAGTCCTGCGGCCGGCGGCGCGCCGCGGAGAGTAGCTGGTTGCGCTTTCGGGAGACCTTGCCAGCCGGAACCGGAACGAGGTCGAGCACCAGATCCACGCGCTCGCTCAAGGTCTTGCGGACGTCGGCGACCGCGGCCGCCAGCGCCTCGAGCGGATCCGGCTTGAGAGGCAGCTCACGCAGGGACAAGTGGTCAGGGAGCGCCAGGGCGAGCTCAGCGCGGGCCACAAACAGCTGCTCGCTCCGGCCGGGCGCCTCAGCACGCTTCACCGGGCGCCGCAGTGACCCATCGGACTTCGTTGATCGGCTCATGGTCAGGACTCCTTGGAACGAAGGGGGTCAGGAAGCGGTTGCAGTGAGGCTGCGCTGTCGCTGTCGTCCAAGCGCGGGCCGAGGCGGATCGTCGGCCGCTCGGACGGCCCTGCGTCCTCGGTGACGGATCGAAGCTCGCACTGGGCGTAGCCCTGGTGGCGGAGCACCGCCACGGCCCGGGCAGGACCCTCCACCCGCAGCGACATCGGACCACCGACGGACAGGAGCCGGATCCGCACCGCCGATCCGCGGGCCGGAAGCATCGTCCAGCGCGAGGTGCTGCGCTGCGCCCGGGCGAGCTGCTTCGCGAACCGAAGGACGTCCTCGATACCGGGGTCGAACCCATTGGTGGGAAGGAGCTCGAAGGCCTGCCGGTCCCGCAGCGTCGATCGACTCATGAGGCGTCGGATGCCGCCCACGAAGGAGGCGGTGCCGACAGCCAGGAGCGCGACCCACCAGACGTTGGCAAGCGCCCAGTCGAGGACCGCCTTGGCGTACTCCGGCACGTTGCCCGCGTTGGAGATCAGTCCGTCGATGACGTCATTGGTGCTCATTGGGGGCCCGCCTGGGCGGGACCGAGCCGGCCTGTATCGTCCGGTGGCCGTGTCGAGGGCATAAGAGAGATCTCCTTGGCGTCGGTGGATGCCTATAGAGGTGTCAATCAAGGCCGCCGTGTGACATCCGAAGGCGATCTTTTTTGCAGAGCCCGGGACCAGCTGCTGGCGGGCTGGTGTCGGACTTGGTCACAGCCAGCGGTGCGGATCGCCAAGAGGACCCGGCCGGCGGCTGGGGCGCGCAGTTGCTGCCCGCGGATTATCCAAATTGCGCATCCCGTCGCACGTGCTCGCAGGGCCAACGGTGGAGTGTCAGGCCGGGCCCGCGCGTGGGAAGGACGTGGCGCCCCCGCCACGAGGTGATGTCCGGGTCAGGGAAGGCCGGGCGCGGTAATGTGTCCGCCGGTAGACCAGCTACCGGCCATCTGCACAGCGTCCCGGACCCGCGTGCACGAGACGATGGCGAAGGGGGCGATCCTCACTGCGATGACCTTCACCGTGCCCACCGGCGCGGCCAGTCCGGGTGGCGGCGCCGAGAAACGGCAGACCCCTCATGGCCAAGAACGATCGCCGCGCGGACACCCGCTCGGCACTGACGGGTGAGACCTACCAGCAGGCCCTCACCTGGATCCGGGCCCACGGCCTGACGGCCGGGCCGGTTCCCGAAGCGGCCACCGCCGAGCAGCAGATCCTCGAAGCCGCCGTCCTGCGAAGCCTGGCCAGGCCGCCGCTGGACATCGACGACAGCCTGTTCGGCATCGCCCGTGTCACCCCGGACACCGACACCCTCACCCTGTGGCCCGCCCCCGGCGCGGCCGGCCGGGTACTGGCCCGCGTACTGCCCGCCATCACCGCCGGAACCCGCACCGGCGTGCCCGCCCTGCGAGCCGCGCCCGAGTCGGCGAAGTACTTCACCCTGCGCACCGACGGGACCGCCAGGCTCCTCGTGCGCGCCACCAGGGCCGACCACAACGCCGCGCGGGACCTCGTCGCCGAGCTCGGCGGCCAGCTCCTCGACGAGGAACCCGGCGCGGACGAACGCGCCCTGTGGCAGCACCAACGGACGGACCTCGCCGCCGAGGCACCGCGGTGGAGCACCGCGCTGCGCCGCGCCGGCCTGTTCCTCCACCAGTGGCCGGACTGGACCCGCCGCGCACCTGCCGGCGCGGAGACCGACGTCCCCGCCGAGCTGACCGCCGCCCGACCGCACGGCCCGACAGCCCCCAGGCGGGTGACGGCGACCATCGCGGTGACCGCCGAACGCGGCGGCGAGGGCCGCTCCACCCTCGCCCTCGCCCTCAGCCTGGAGCTGGCCCGGACCGGCTCCAGCGTGCTGCTGCTGACGGCCGACCGGTTCGCCCACGAGGCACTGCAGCGCGGCGGCCGCGTCACGCCGTGGTCGGCTGCGCCCGCGGGCGCAGCCCTCGCGCCCGGCAGCGTGGGCTCGGCCTACTGGGACGAGAGCAGCGACACCGAACTCGTGGCCCTGGCCCGACGGCAGGCGGACATCGCCGGACCGTTCCACGACCTGCGCGGCGCCCAGTTGGGTGATGCGGTGGAGCGGACGTCCGAGGCGGTCTTCGGCCGCGAACTGGACGACACCGCGGCGATGGACGACTGGTGGTCCCCGGCAGCCTCCGCAGACCTGTACAGCCGGGCGCCCGAGGAAGAACAGGCGCCCCTCGACGCCTGGCGCCAGGACTTCCTGCGGCAGATCGACAAGGAGGGCGCCCGGCGCCATCCCTGCCTGTGGCCCCGGGCCCGAAGCGAGTGGGCGCAGCGCAATCGCCACCGCAACCTCCTCGAACTGGACGCGACCGACGCCGAGGCCGGCGATCTCGAACGGTGGACCGGCCAGTTTCCCGACGCGATCGCGCCGATCGCCGACGAGGTGTGGGGATCACGGTGGCGCACGGTCGGCGAGGCATGGAAGAGCGGGCAAGCCCCGCTGCTGGACAGCCTTCACGACTTCGACGACCAGGTCGATGTCATTCCCGTGCCCCGTACGCCCGAGGAGACAGCCGCGCTGCTTGTGCGCAGGCGCCGTCCCCACGACGGGGTGAGGGTCCTGGTCGTCAACGCCGCTCCGCGCGACCTCGCCCCGGACCGCGTCCGTGAGGTGAGCCGCGTCCTGCACGGAAATGGCATCGAGGCGCTGGCCGCCGTCGCCGACTCCGGTGGTATGCGGTCACTGCTGTTCGACCGGCTGGCCGGTGACCGCTGGCCGCCAGCCGACGCCGAGAGCCTGGCCCGCATGGTTGCTGCGGCCGCCACCGCCGCCGGGAGCCGGGCGGAGTAGCAAGACGGGGCGCGGCGGCCCGACTCTGGGGACCCACCCGGTGTCCGGCGGACCGTCCGGCCCGCCGGACATCCGTCCGGTGCCGTAGCGGAGGGAGGGGCACCGGGCCCGGCCGTCCTCCCACCGCTGCGGCGTTCACGGGAGCGCCGGCCCGGAGCGACGTCGGCCCGTCGGCCGACTGGTCGCTGCCAGCGGCCGGCCGCGGGATCACCACGAACATCGTCACTGTAGGTTCCGATCCCATTTGTCGCCCTGGCCGGTGCTGACCTGGGACTTTGGCAGCGTGTCCGAGCGACTTGGCCTTGGTTCTGTCCGGGCGACTTGTCGTTCACAGGCTGGCTTGCGCGCCCTCCCGGAGGCTGGTAGATCTGCGGCTATGCTCGCCAAAGACACCGATCGCATCGACCACTTCGTTGTCGCACTCGCTCACTTGGCACCCCAGCCTGACGGCACTCACAAGTACCTGGCGCATGCCGGGACAGCATTTCTGCTCCAGGCCGGGGACGGTTGCTTCGCCATGACGGCCGGCCATGTCGCCGACACCCTGGTCATCGGTGAGCATGCCGCACTGTTCGCCGACGCCGCAGGCAAGTGGCGGACCGCAGCCGTCGTCCAAGTCGATAAGCACCCCACTCAGGACGTGGCTGTGCTGCGGCTGCAACCCGGAGACTACGCCTCCCCTTTTACCTTCGGGCGCACCCAAGAACATGCCAGCCTCGGGTACACCCTCTGGGGCTATCCAGAGGCGATCCTTTACGAGACTCACGTGGATGGCGTCGCGGTTCCCCGACCGGACCTCGTCTTCTCGCAAGGACACATCCGGCGTCGCATCAGCCGCCCGGTTGCCGTGCAGGAGATCATCGGGGACCGCTTCTTCGAGCTCAGCACCCCTGCGGGCTCAGCCTGCTCTGGCGCCCCTGTACTCTCCACCCGGCCGGGCCGACAGTGGGAGATCATCGGCGTCTACGTCGGCCAGCACCACTCCATCACTGGTCTTGGCATTGTCGACCTGGCCGTGGGCTACGCCGTGCGTACCGCCGACCTCGACCTCGACGCTCCGGACTGGACCCAATACCTCGGAGTCTCTTGACCAGCTGACAGCGGAGATCACCGCCAGCCATGTGCGTCATCCGGTTGAGTTGTCACGAACGACAAGTTGATGACAACTCAACCAGAAACTGACAGGTCTAACCGGAACCTACAGTCACTGTCAGCCGATGTGCCGCATGGCGAGGATGTCAGGCTGCCACTCGGCGAACGTCCGCAGGCGCACATTGAGGCCGGTCCGCGGTGCTTCGATGACTTGGTTGTTTCCGATGTACATGCCGACGTGTTCCGGCCGGGTAGCAGTCCCGCGGGAGAAGAGCAGGTCTCCGGGGCGCAGGTCGGACACCGACCGGACCGCTGTGCCCGAGTTGACCTGGTCGTAGGTGGTACGGGGAAGACTGACGCCCGCGGCCGCCCAGGCCATCTGGACCAGGCTGGAACAGTCGCACCCGTCGGACCCCTGGTACGGGCTCCGGCAGTTGCCTCCCCACTGGTAGGGCGTGTTCATCGCGGTCTGCGCCGCAGCGATGGCCCGTGACGCACCGTCGGAGCCGGTGGGCAGAGGGACCCCGCCGTCGAGGCCGGCCGCCCACTGGGTCGCGAGTGCGCGGATCTCCTGGACGTACTTGCGGGTCTCGTTGAACGGCGGCACTCCGCCGTGAGACTTCACAGCGCCTGGGCCGGCGTTGTACGCGGCGAGCATGTTGTCTGCCGGATCGCCTGGGACGTCCTTGATGTCGCCGGCGAGAGAGCAGTCGTAGGCAGCGGCGGAGGGTACGGCGTCGGCCGGGTCGAACGGGTCCATTTTGTGGTCACTGTTGCCGTCGATTCCCTGGGTCTTCCAGGTGTCGGGCATGAACTGCGCGATGCCCTGAGCGCCGACCCCAGGCGAGACGGCATTCGCGTCGAAGTGTGACTCCTGGTAGAGCTGGGCAGCCAGCAGGGACGGTGTGAGCTGTGCGCAGCCGTGCTGCTTGATGGCGTCGGCGATGAGGGGGCGCAGCCAGTCCGGTACGGGCGCGGTGGCGTTGATGCCGCCGCCCGGGCCGTTGCCGCCTCCGGGCTTGTTGTTGGTGTGGTCGTTGCCGACCGCGACAGCGACCGCCAGCGTGATGGCGATGGCGAGGACGCAGAACGCGATCACTGGTGCGGTGGCGATGAGGACCCACTTCTTCACTGCACGTCCCCGCTCACGCGTTGGGCAGCGCGGTGACGCGCCACGTTCCGTCGGTTCCGCGGCGCAGTTCCAGCGCCACCTGTTCGTCCGTCGTGGTCGGTTGGCCGTCGGTGGGGGCGATGGTGAGGCGGTAGTGGACCCTGGCCAGGGCCCGTGTCTCGGTGGGGCTCGGGGCGCCGTCGGGGATGGTGACTGCGGTGACCTCTGCAGTGATCCGGGTCTGGTGCGCCCGCCACTGCTCCCAGACCCGGTCGGCTCCCTGTCGGCTGGCGGCGAGCTCTGCCGCGAGGTCGGGCGCGGTGTACGGTGCGGCGCGCCTGGCCGCCTCCTGGTAGGCGGTGTCTGCGCCGGGGCGGGCGTCGTGTGTGGCCCAGGCGAGCGTGAACCGGCGCGCGGTGTCGGCTACGGGTCCCGGCAGCCCAAGGTCCTGGTGATCGGCGCTGGCGCTGGCCTGGGTGGAGGCAGGCGCGGGCCCGGTCGGCTGCGCCGTGGTCGGAGCGGTGCTGGGGGTGGGTGCCGCGGATCGGTCCTGGCTGGTCGTCGGTGCCGGGGTGACGGCGGACGGCGCGGGCTGTGCGGACGCGTGGCGGACCGGCGGCTTCGGGTCGCCGATCAGCAGGGTCATGCCGACGCAGGCAAGGAGCGCTGAGGCTGCGAAGAGGGCTGCTGTCCCAAGACGGGAGGGCCGCTTCGGGGTGGAACTGGACATGCGAAGCCCCCTTCAGGGCGCGAGTGGCTGGGCAGAGGGTGGTGCTGGCCGGGGCCGGCCGGTTCGGCCGGCCCCGGTCTGGAGCTACTCGTCGTCGGCGACGTCCTTGGTGGTGCTCGGTCCCGGCGGGGGACCCGCAGGCCTGGTCGCGCGCCGGATCCGACGCGGAGGCGCGGCTGCGGCCGGCGGCTCCGTGCTCTTGGTGCCTTCGCCTGTCGGCGGGTCTGACTTCGGCGAAGCCTTCGCAGCAGCCGGTGCACCGGTGCTCGGCGGAACTGTCCCGGTCGCTCCGGCTGGTGCTGCAGGGGCGACTGGTGTGTCGGCAGTCGCCTCCGGGACCGGGAGGCCGGCTGCGGTCGCGCTGCCGGGCGACGACGTGCCCGTGGTGGTCGGCGGCTTGATGCCGCCGCTCCTGGCGCCCGGTACCCACGGAGCAGAGGCAGCGGCGCCGGGCTTGGGGGCCGTCCCAGTGGCGGCTGGCTTCATCGGCTGGGCGAGGCCGAGCTGGGCGTACGCCCCCTGCCTGCCGATGAAGCGAGCCCCGGCGACGAGGTTGTCGTGGCCCTCCTTGAAGAAGGCCTTCGTCTCGCCGACCTTGGTGGAGACCCGTGCGCCTGTGCGGTTCTTGGCGGCCAGGAGATCGCCCTTCACCTTCGTCGCCCGCGCGCCGGCCGCAGTGGCGCCCCGCTTGGCCGCCTTGATCCCGCGGGGGACGCTGACGGGCGCGCCGGCGGTCGCGTAGACGGCGAACTTGCCGGCCTTCCAGCCGTACTTCGCGGTCGCTGCGGCTGCCTTGCCGGTGGCCATCGTGGCCCGGCCACCGCGCGTCTGGCTCATCTTGTTCACCGCGGCGGTCGCCAGACGCTTCTTCAGCTGCTGCTTGGCCGCCCCCTGCGCGGCGACCTTTGCCGCGGCGGCAGTGCCGCCGGTGCCGGCGACGACGGCCGCGTTGGTGGCGATGCGCGCCGCGGTCCGCAGCTTGCCGCCCTTGCCTCCTCGCTTGGGCGGCCCGACCCACATGTCCCGGGCGGTGCGGCCGGCCTTGCCGATCGGGGAGGTGACCTTGCGGGACTCGCCCTTCGCGTCGTTCCAGACCTGCTTGAGGCTCGGTGCGGTCTCGGCGTAGCGGCCGGGGCTGGCGAACACGGAGTTCCTGGACCCGCCGACCTTGGCGTTGGCCAGGCGCCGGTTGACCTGCACGGCGACCTGCCGGGCCGTCTCCTTGATCTTCTTGTGCCCAGCCAGCCCGGCGATCGCGGTGAGGTCGATCGCGATGAACTTCACCGCGAGCACCTTGCCGGTGCCCGCGTCGATCAGCGCCAAGATGATCAAGATGAAGATCGCGAGGAACAGGATCGCCAGGACAACGCCGAGAACCGCTCGGAATATCGCGGCGACCCAGCGCCAGAGCGTGGCGCGGCCCCCACCGGGGAGGATCCCCACGCACAGCGCCCAGTGTCCGCGGATGGCTTCGAACGCCACCCAGCCCTGTGCGATGAGGAAGCCGCCGGTCACCAGGACGAGGAGCACGGCGATGATCACGGCCGCGATGGCGATGAACAGCGCGGAGAAGGTGAGGTCAGCCGAAGCCTTCTTCGCACTGATGTTGACGCCGCCAGCCTTGCAGGTGTTCTCGAACTCCTTGCCCGCATGGGTGAGCTGGTCGAGATAGGTCGGACCGCCGGTTGGGTTGGCCCGGCCGGCCTCCCAGGCGTTCAGACCCATCTGGTTGTAGTTGTACTGGACGACCTTGTACTTCCCGAACGCCTCCGCGCAGGCACCCTCGAAGGTCCGGCCGTACAGCATGAGCTGAGTCGGCTTCACGATGAGCGCGTCGACCAGGGCGTCCTTGATCGGCTTGCTTACCGTGTCCGGATTCGCCTGGACCTTACTCGGGTCCTTGGTGAGCACGAGCGACGACACCTGCAGGCTGAGGTCCTTCGCGCTGCCCAGGACCCCGCCGTCCGACATCAGCATCGTCGAGCCCTGCTGCGGCACGTCCTTCGACGTGCCGAGGAGGACCTCGGCCGGGGACAGCAGCAGCGTCGTGGCGACGGCCGCAACCACCAGCGACAGCCCGGCCTCGGCGAAGCCGCGGCTGCGGTTGCGGAACATGATCTGGTAGCCGGCGAACAGAGCGGCGATGGTCAGGAAGAGACCGGGCAGGCCGAGCCGGTTGATCAGCTGGTCGCGGATGGTGTTCGCGATCCCGTCGACCGGCTTGACCAGGATCCCCGCGAGGCCGAACTCGAGCGCCCACTTGATGATCCAGCATGCGAAGCCGACAACCCACTTGGCGATGTTGAAGAAGAGGGTCGCCAGGATGTTCCAGATCTTCAGATCGATGTCGTCCCAGTCGCCGGTGTCCGCCTCGACGGTGTACGCGGAGATCGGGACACCGAAGCGGTCGGCGACGTTGAAGGGCTGCAGCAGACCGTCGCTGGAGTCCTTCGGCGGCTGCCCCAGGTCGACCACGGGCTTGCCGCCCGGGTCCGGGGGCGCCGGCGACAGACCCGGCTCCGGCGTCCAGGTCGGGCCGGTCGGCGGCGTCGTCGGCGGTGCAGGGCTGGGACTCGGCTGCCCCGGCCCGGGCTGCGGCGTCGCACTGGAGCCCGGCGGCTTGGGAGACGGACCGGGGGACGGGGTCGGGACGCCCGGGTCGGCCCACGCCATCGCCGCGATGAAGGCGAGGAAGACCGCCAGCGGGACCGCGAACATCCACACCCGGCGCTTCCCGGGCCGCACGGACCGCGACCTGGCCGCGGTGGCTCGGCTCATGCCGACACCTCGGCGAACTGCTCAAGTCCCAGGTCACCCTGACCGGGGGTGGTGTGGATGGCCTCCGCCGCCGCCTCGTCAGCGGGGATCAGGACCTTCATCGCGCCAACGCGCTTGCGCAGGTCCCGGTACAGGCACTCGCCCGAGCGAAGGAGCCGGTCGGTGTCGCTGAGGTTGATCGGCGACAGGTTCTCGGTGATCAGCTTGACCATCTCGGCGTCGTTGGGGTCGAGGTCGAGGAACTCCAGGCACCGCTTGGCGAGGGCCTTCCCGCGGTGACGGAAGACGTAGATGTGGGACAGCAGTGCCCGGATCTTGTCGCCGATCTCGTTCTTCGGCCCGATGTCGTACGGGTCGTGGGAGCCCGCGAATGCCCCGGCGTTGTGCTTGCGGCCGTCGGCGATGATCTCCAGCAGCAGGTTGGAGCCCTCGGCGGACGAGGTCAGCCACCAGCACTCATCCAAGATCACGGCAGTGAAGTCGTTGGGGTCGGCGAAGGCGACCTCCCGGCACAGGGCGGTCATCAAGTACATGAGCCTCCACCCGAACCTCTTCTCCACCTCCAATGTCGGCAGCCGGTGCTCCGACAGGTCCTCCTTGGTCGGCAGACCGAGCCGGTCCACGGCGAACACGATGCTGTCGGCGTTGGTGATCTGAACGACCGGCAGCGACGGATCGAAGATCACCTTGCCGAGGTCCTTCTTGGCCAGAGCCCGCAGCTTGCGCACGACCTCGGACGCGGCGGCCCGCACCGCCGAGTCATTCGGCTCCTCCGGGTCCTGGGTCCGGGCCCGCTGCGCCAGCGTCTCGATCAGGGCGCTCATGCTCGGCTGCGGTCCCACGCGGGTCGCCTCGATCGCCTCCGCCAGCGTGATGCCCTCCACCGACATCGACGCGATGTCCAGAAGCGGCGTCAGGAACGACTCCGTGTACCGGGCCGCCCGCGGGCCGCGGAACACCCGCAGGGGGTCGAGCGACAGGCCGGCCCTCTCGTCGACGTTGATGATCTGCGTCGTCCCGGGGCAGGCGAGCGCGAAGCGCGACCACTCCTGCTGGGGCGTGCGGTCGATCACGAGGGCGCGGCCGCGGCTGCCCTTGTTCCCACTGCGCCGCCCGGTGGTGAGGATCGAGAACATCGCGGACTTCATGGCGACCGACTTGCCGGAGCCGAGCTCGCCGACGAACGCGGCGGACGCAGAGGCGTTCACCCGCGGGCCGTGCGAGAAGTCGGTCAGCACCGGGCGCACGCCGCCGCCGGAGAGCTGCAGGCCGAAGAGCGACCCGGCGTCGTCTCCCAGGCTGGAGCCGCAGTAGGGCATGCTCATCGCGAAGTCGCGAGCCAGCATGAACTGGGTGTAGTCCAGCAGCGGCCGGGGCGTCCGGGTGCCGGGCAACATGGCGTGGAACAGCGCGACCTGATCCCCAATCGGCCTCACCAGCGTGTACTCGTTCCCGCCGAAGTGGTTCGCCAGCAGCTGTGCCTTCTCGTTGGCCTCGTCGGGGTTCTCGCCCCAGACGCAGGTCGCTATCGAGGCTCGGATCTCCACCTCGGTGGCGGAGGAGGTCAGTCGCTCGCGGTACTCGTCGAGCGAGATCGAGGCCTTGTCCAGCGAGGCCGGCGCGCCGGCTGTCTCGCCCTCGTACTCCCCGCGCTGGTTGGCGAGTTCCCGCTGCTGCCGACGAGAGCGCGGCTCGGCCTTGGCACCGGACTCCACGTGCATCCGTACGGCCCAGTCGACGGGGAAGGAGAAGTCATCGAGGACGGCGAGGTACTCGGACCCCGGGAAGACGAAGCTCTCCGGCATCTCGGACAGAACGGAGAACGCCTGGTAGCTCGCCCCGTGCTCGGTCTCGGCCTTCAGGTAGCGCCGACGCCACGGGCTGGTCGGGCCCTTCCCCTCCCGGTCGCTGCGCCCGCCCTCGTCCAGGATCACCTGGGTGTGCGCGGTCACGGTGCGGCCGCGGCCGCGCAGGGCGCGGGGGGCGCCCTCTTCCGGGAGGAGGGGCTCGTCGATGCCGCGCCGGGCGCTGTGTCCGTAGATCCAGAGGATCTCGGCCTCGGTCGCCGGCCGCAGCTTGATGCCGGCCGGCCAGGTCGCCGCGATGCGGCGGGCCTGCTGGAGCCGGCTGGTCTCCTCGGCAGCTGAGACGGGGGCGACGGGTAGGCCGAGCGACGACATGACCTCGACCTGAACGGAGGAGAGCACGGCCTTCGCCGTCTGCTTGACGTCGAGGTGCGGCAGCGGCAGGGCGAGGAAGTCGACCCGTCCGGTGAGTTCGAGGTTCTCCAGCTGGTCCAGCACGCGAAGGCTCAGGTCCACGTACTCGGGCGACTGGTCGAGGTCGACGCCGGCGGTCATGCGCGTGACGACGGAGGCAGCATCGACCTGCGGGCACAGAGAGAGAAGGAGCGCCTCGCCGCGCAGAGACTTGAAGAGGGCTTCGAGGGCATCGAGTCGGGCGCGCTTGGTGGCGTGCGAGGCGTGGCTGTAGTTCTCGGTGTCGACCTTCCACACGCCCCACACGGCGGCGTTGGTGGTCCAGAGCAGGTGGCCGCTGATGTGCCGGACGGGAAGTCGCATGACGGGTTCCTTGGAAGGAGTGGAGTGGGGGCGGGCGGGTTGCCCGCCCCCGGCGGGGTGCTTGTTCAGCGCTCGTCAAGCGAGGCGAGGAGGTCCTGCAGAGCGGTGCGGGCCGCAGGGCGGTGCTGCGCGGCGACCGGTTCCGCCCGGGTGGCGGCCGGCTCGCGCGCCGGCCGACGGGGGGCCTGACGCGGGCGGTCCGCCGGCGCCGCCGGGCTCTTCTGCTTCGGCCCGGGCGGCGTCGGGGCGGTCCCCGTCTGCCTGGTGGCGGGTCGGGGCTTCTCGGCTGACTCGCTGCCGGCCTGCGGCCTCGGGCGGACGGTGCAGCGGCCGAGCGCGATCCGCGTGCGCAGGGCCCCCTGCGGCTGGCCGGCGAGACGGCCAGCCGTCGGAGTGGAGATGTAGACCAGCAGGCTCCGAAGCGCGCGGGCCGGGTCGCGCCCGTCGAGGCGGGCGTACCTCAGTACCCAAGCCAGCCCCCACGGCACCGCAACCATGATCACGATGTCCATGAGGCCGAAGTGCGCCCAGATGGCCCGGGTTGTCGCGAGGACACCGAACGCGACGACCATGGTCACCACCTGGGTGACCGTGTAGGGGCCGCCCGGGATGCGGCCGGCCCCGGGGAGCTTGCCGACGACCAGGGGATGCTTCCGGGCACGGGTGTAGGAGTGCCCGATCAGGTCCTCGTCCAGGGCGGCGCTCATATCCGGCCCAGGGAGTCGAGGTCCAGGCCGGGGATGTTCGGCACCGTGCGCACGTGCGGGGCACCGGTGGCGGGCTTGTCGTCAACCTCAGAGCCGACCTTGGTCTTGAGGCTGTCCATGTTGTTGATGCCCCAGAGCACGAGGGCACCGAGCGAGAAGGCGACCAGGGTCGCCACCCAACTCTTGGTCCTCCAGTAGGCGGCGATGACCGCCAGGACGACCATGAGGCCGGCCACAAGGAGCACCAGAGTCTTGATCGCGTTGGTCTTGGCAGTGGCCCAGGTGAGGATGTCGCCGGCGAGCATCACGGTGTTCGGGTCGACGGTGGTGTGCATGTTCTGCTTCCTTCTTCTGTCGGGGTCAGGGGGCTGACGGCGACGGCGTACTGGTACGCGCCGGGTCAGGGCTCGGGATGGGCGCCGGGGCCGTGGACGGCTTGGCGCCGCTCTTAATCGCAGGTGCGGCGGCGACGGCCCAGACCTCCCAGCGCCCGCCGCGGGAGCGCAGGTCGAGGGCGTAGGTCAGCGGGTAGCTCTGGCCGGTGGAGTCCGTGGCGGTGACCATGACCAGCAGTCGCCGTGCGGCCCCGTCGCTGGGGACGGCCAGGCTTCCGCCAGAGGGGCCGTTGTCGTAGGCATCGGTGATCTTCACGGAGGTGTAGGGCGTGGGAGCGATCGGCTCGACGTGGGTGCCGGGGGAGATGTAGCGGTCCAGCTCGCCGCTGCCGACCAAGTAGGCGTTCAGGAACGACGAGGCCGTGTCGACGACAGGGTCCGCGGTCCCGTTCCCCTTCGGCGTGCCGTAGCCCAGGCCGCTGGTCCGAAGAGCGGCGGGCGCCGCAACCTGCGCCGGCAGGGACGTGGCCGCGTAGCCCACCGGCCCCCCGGGGCTCTTCGCAGTGCCGCCGGCTGAGGAGGGGCCGACCACCTGCACGCCGACCCGGAAGTACTGCAGGCCCTGGTCGGCCGTCTCACCCTTCTTGTTCTTCGCGATGACCCGTGCCGCGACGGTGACGGACCAGTAGCCCGGCTCGACCTCGCTGCTGGACACGGCCACGATCCGCGACGCCGAACGGGACGCCGGAGGATTCGTCAGGACGACCGGATCCGCGAAGTAGGGGCTGAGAGAGGACTCTGTGCCCTGGCCCGCCTCCAGATACGCGCCGACGAACAGCTGGGCGAAGCCGGTCGGTGCGATGGGCGAAGCGGTCTGAACCGCCGCAGCCGGCTTCTTCGACTCGGCGGGCGATGCCGAGGAGGTGAACGCGGCGATGCCGAGCACGGGGCCCGAGGCCAGGAACACCCACGTACCGATCCGGGCCAGCCGGGCGAGGCCGGACAGGCTGGCGGTGCTCGCCTGCCAGCCGGTCAGCTCCTCACCGGCATCGTCCAAACTCTCGAGGTCCTCTACCTCGGCGGCGTCGTCCCACAGTTCGTCGGCCTCCTCCCGACGGCGCCGTCGAAGCCTCATGACGCCCTCCGCTCACCAGCGGCCGGCACCGCGCACTGCTCGACCTGCGCGGTGAGCACCGCGCGGATCCGCGCCCTCAGCTCGTCGGGGCTCCTGGTGAGCAGGACCTCCCAGGAGCGCAGGGCCGACTCGGACTCGGCCTCGAAGAACGCGCGCACCTCCTGGTGCACCTCGCGATCGAGGGGGTTGCGGACGAGGGCGGCCCCCAGCTGGGTGAGCCGACGACGCGCCTGCGCGACGCGCCGCTCGTCCTCGTCGAACAGCGGGCTCGCGGGGCCTTGCTGGCTTTCGGGGGGCGTGGACACAGCGGTACTCCCGGTCTCGGAATCGGTGGTGGTAGGCGGATCCGCTGGTGATCGCGAATCAGCAATAGAGGTGTCGTTTTGGCCGCCCGTGTGACATCCACGGGCGAGAAATTTCAGGCGGCTTCGAGATACGCGCCCAGCGCCGCCTCGCGCAGCGGGCGAACGGCACGGCTGGCGCGCTGCCTCAGACGGGCACCCTCCGGCCCCATGGACCGAGTCGTGCGGTGCACCCGGCCGGCGTCCGGCTCTTCGGGAAGGCGCAGGTAGTACTCACTGATGCGCCGGGCGTCGGAGGCGGAGAGCGCCTGGATGTCAACCGCCCAGGTCACGAGAGCCAGAAGCTCGGTACGCGCTGCGCCCTGCATCAGCTCGGGCTCGTCCGCCTGGACCAGCTCGAGCTCGGCTGCGCGCACAAGGAGCTCGGCCAGCGACGCCTGCACATGCGGATCCGGCGCCTGCGAAGCGAGGAGGACCGCGGGCCGCGCGTCAGCGATGGGCTCCACGGAGTCGGCGATGCGGCGGAGCTCGGCGCGGTTGTCGAAGTCGTCCGCGAGGGTGGCCTGCGCCAGTGCCAGCGTGTCCATCGAGAGGTTCGCGAAGACTCCGCGCGGGCGCCGCTCGAGCGGGTACGTCCCGACCACCTCGAACAGCGCGCTGATGACGGTCGAGAAGATGTCGTCCCATTCGATCCCCACGCGCAGCTGGGTCTTGGCCATCAAGATCGCCTTCGGCAGCAGGATGCGGACCGCGACCCGCCAGGCGAGCTGCCCGTCGTAGCCGTCTGTCCTCGCGAGACTCAGCAGCACGCCCATGGCCTGGTCGTGCAGTTCCCACTCGCCCGAGCGGAGGAGCTGCGCGAGCCGGTCGACGACGTCCTGCGGTGTGCGGGCCGCCTCGAACACGTGGTGCTGCTGCGCCCAGACAGCAACGTGGTCCTCTGCACGGAGGTCGCGGGACAGGTCCTCCCAGTCCCGGTTCATGCGGTGCAGCGTGCTGTTCCCAGACTCGTAGGAGCCGGCGGTAGAGAAGTTGCGGATCTTGGTGGCCATGTCCGTGCCGTCCTTTCGCGTCACCCGGTGGATGTCGCTCACGCTCTCCTCACCCCCCTTGTCCGCGGTCTGATCACCGTCGGGGGCGGAAAGTGTCCAGGGGGTTTGCTGACGTGAGGCCAGGCGCTGTGCAGCGGACAAGGGGTGGAGCGCACTGGGTGGATCTGCCGGACAAGGGGCGGCTGACAGCGGCACGAGTCGGCCGTGCGGGGCCGGCCAGGCCGCGGTGAGCGGAGCGCACCTGCGGACCCTGCGCTGGGGCGCCGCCCCGCACCACCGGTGCGCGCACCGCACCACCCCGGTGCGGGGCGGGCCGCACCACCCCACCGAGATCGCCCGGGAGCAACCGCACCGAACCGGTGCGGACGTCCCAGTGCTCAGACCGCACCGCCGCACCACGGCACGGGCTCGGCCCGCGGGCAACCGCACCGGGCGGGTGCGGTGCGGTCCGCTCTCGGGTCCTTCGAGCACCGCACCGGCCCGGACCGCCAGGGCTCTCAAGGCGAGCTGAACCGGTGCGGAGCCCCTGGTGCGCGGGTCGGTGCGGACTGCGGTGGTCCCGTCCTCGCGGCAGGCAGCGTTGCCCGCACGCTCCACAGAGCGTCACGGCGTAGAAGTGAGGGGGCGGGGAGATCTCTCTGTGCCCGCGAGCCGGCCGACGGGCCGCGGCACCGACGGCGCACCCGATTGTCCGGCGCACCCGGCTGCTTCGTCAGACCTGGTCCAGGGGAAATGTCAGGCCGTCGGCCCTGGACAAGGGGTGGACCAGACCCCGGACAAGGGGGGCGGATCCCAGAGGAGCACCCCGGACAAGGGGGTGCTCGTCTGCCGCCGGACCCGGACAAGGGGTGTCGGCGGAGCCGGACAAAGGGAGGTGCGGCTTCGGCGGCCGCACCGGACAAGGGGGCCTCGTCATCACGGAGAGCAATCAGTCGGCGAGGGTGCAGCGGGCTGGTTCACGATGGTGCGGGACTCGGCGGAGGACCACACCAAGCGCACGCACCGGACGGGGACGATGGTCGAGCAAGCGCCCTGATGAGCGAAGGCAACCGCACCGCGTCGGTGCGTCGCTGGCGCAGGTGCGGTGCGCCCGACTCTTCCCAGGACACCGCACCGCCACCGATCGCGCCCCGCCGCGGGGCTCGGTACCGCACCGCACCGGTGCGCTCAACACGTCGAGACCCCGGGTCGGTGCGGTCGCGGCCGCCGCGGGTCCGGCCTCACCACCGCACCGCTACCGTCGCCTGCCGAGGGTGCGGTGCGCTTCCGATCCGGCATTTGGTGCAGCGGACCCCTGCGGGGTCAGCGCCGGGTACGCCGGGGCTTCGCGGCGCGGAGCTCGTCGTCCCTCGCGGCCTGCCCTTCGCGAAACAGCTCCTCTGGCTCGCGCAGGCAGTCGACGACGAGAGGGACGCAGCCATCGGGCGACCCCGCCTGCCGCCTGGCGGAGCGGGCGATCGCAAGTGCCTCGCGGAATCCCGCTGGAGGGGTACGCGGCGCTTGCCCCGTCCGTCGGACTGGAGCCTCCGGGACGGGCTGCACCTCAGTCCGTCCGCCGTCGGCACGCACCTGCGAGGAGCCCGGGCTCAGGACGCGGATGACGCGGACCACCTCCCGGCCGCTGAAGGCGTTGACCTTGTCGATCAGCTGAGCCGTGATCAGTCGGATCTGGAGCGCGTATGCCGACGACGGGCGAATCTCCAGCTGCCCTGTTCGGGCGTCGAAGCCAACAGCGGCAGCGTGCGGTGCGAGCTCGGGTGCGATGGTGGGCCACTGGTCCAGGATGCTGCCGCCGGCAGCTGGCACGTCCCACGCGCGGTCGGCCACCAGGCCGGCGAGTGCCGCACCGAGACCGACCGGGTCCCGGCCGTCACGACGCAGGGGCCGCCGGCTGGGAAGCGCGCGGCGACTTGCCGGCTCCGGTGCTCTCCTGCGGGCGGATTCCATCGCCGCTTTGAGGGCCACGCGCGCCAGGTCGACGCCGCTCGGCTCGTTGGCGTTCACCGGCCGATCACCGCGCGTCGGCGGCCGAAGTGGGTCACGAGCCGCAGCGTCCGCCGGACCAACTCCGTTCCGTACAGGCGCTCTGCCTCGGGTTGCCCCATGGTGTCGACGGCGGTGCCGATCAGCGTGCTCTCTCCCGCGAGGTACTCGCGCCAGGCAGCGGTGCGCAGCTGCGTGATCTCCTCGTCGGCGAGGTCGTCGATGCCGTCGAGATCCGGCAGGGCGTCGCCGGCAGGGGCAGGCCGGTGCAGAGACCGCAGGGCGTTGCTGACCAGGTGGACGACTGCGCTGCGGCGCGGCGCGGCCCAGACGGTGCTCCACTCGTCGTGCCGGGCATGCTCGGCCTGGCGGGAGTCCCGCCACCAGTCGACGATGGCGGTCCGCTTCCGGGGTGAGTCGTAGAGCAGGTGGGCGCCCTTGAGCCGGTGAGCGAGGAAGCCGGTCGGCCGGTGAACGAAGCGGGATACGGCGTCCTGCTCAACCACGGCGATGATCTCGCTCGCGGTCCAGCCCGCGTCCGAGACGTGCCGCAGCAGCCAGGCGACGCGCGGTACTGGTGCCCGCCCGAGCCAGGGCAACTGCTGGACGACCTCGCGAGCCAGCCGGTAGCGGCGGCCGACTGTGTTCAGCGCCCGATGCCTGGGCTTCACCTGTTCCGAGGGGGTTGTGGATGCGTCTGTCCCGGTCCCGAGCTTGCTCTCAGAGGGAAACCCAGTAAGTCCCGCAGCAGAAGACATAGAGGTACCACCCCCCATTGGGGTGCAACGCAGGCCCGCGGAAGAGGTGCGCTTCGGCGCCTTCGCGCGGCGTCGGCGGGCCTTCCTGGCCGCCTTCTTCGCGAGCTTCGCGATCCAGCTGCGCCCGGACTCGGCGATCCCGGTGGCGCGGCGGTCTGGCCCCGAACCGATCGTCCTGATGCCGAGGTCGGCGTCGAATTCAGGCGGGATGCTGTGGCTGAACTCGGAGGCGAGCCGGGCGCCGCGAACCCGCGTCCCCTTGGATCGGTAGACGAGGAGTCCGGACTCGCGCAGCATCTCCAAGTGGTACTGGACGGTCCGCTCGGACAGTCCGGTGAGGCGCATCAGGAAGTCGACCCCCGGCCGGCAGGGTGAGAGCTCGGCGAGGTGCTCGGCGATGCGAAGGGTCGTCTCGCAGAACTGGGGTCCGTGGGTGCGGCGCGGCGTGTAGGCGCTCGTGTCGAGCACCCAGTGGACCGCCTGCAGCCAGGAGAGCGGGTCGCGGGCAAGGCGGCAGGGGGTGGTGGAGATCCACTGTTCGGCCTCTCCGATCCACAGGCTCTGCTCGTCGGAGGTCCGGGCTGCGGCCTTGTGCGGCTGCGCAGAAGCGCCGCGCGGAGAGGGGATCCTCGGGCGCGAAGCCTCCACGGGTGCTGCCCGGTGGTGGGCCGCACCCGGGCAGGGGCCAGCTGGGGGCGAAACGGTGACGACTGCGGTGGGCACACTTCTCCTGGCGAAGCGACCCAAGGGTGGGTCCCGGTCGCTGCGCTGGTTCGCTGCCCCACCGGTGGCCGGCGGGACAGTGGTGTTGTCGGTGGGCGCGCGTCCTTCGGCGCGTCAGGAAGGCGTGTCAGCCCATAGAGGTGTGCGCGAGAGGGTCCGTGTGACAGAAAGCCGGGGACTTTTTCTCAGCGCTTGTCCAGTGGGCTGGCGCGGTCTGGTCCTGATGCGGGCTGAAGTCGCCGTGTGGGCCGTGACCAGGAGGACAAGGGGCCTGGCGTCGCGATGACGGCCCCCCTTGTCCGCAGGGGCGAACGGTCAGGCTCTGCGGCCGCTGAAGGACCGGCGACTGCCGGTTCGCAGTCGGGATTCGGACGGGACAGCCGGAGTACGCGGATGGGGCGCGCGGGGGGATCCGCAGCCCCTGCGGGGTCGGAGAGGTGATGCCTCGACGGCTGGCTGTGGGTACGTCCGGGCGCTGCGGGTCGCCACCTCGGGTGACTCTGCGGTCACTTCTGCGCGTTCAATGGCCGAGATGAGACGTACATGACGGCCCTCAAGCTGACAAAGGGCATGGCTGTGCTGCAAGATGGTCCCCGTTCTCCCGGATGATTCCGGGAAACGCGAAGCCCCACTCGGGGCGGTTGCTGCTGGTCGGCAGTGATCACCAGACCGTTCGGTCTGGGCTTCGCTCGATGGAGCTGCTAACTCCGGTCGGGCGGTGACGGCTGGTCGAGGAGCTGCTAACTCCAAGACCGGCGGAGGAGGGCGAGGAGCGGCCTTGCTAAAGGCGCCCGCCCTGGAGATCTACGGCATCCAATCCCCTCTCCGAGGGGGGACGTGCCCGCGATGCGGGAGGCAGCACGACAGAACCCGCTGGAGCGGCTCCGTAGGGATCACTCGGACAGCGGGCTGACTGTGTGGTTGTGCGTGGGTACGGGTACGCTCCCCCACGAGACACCGCCTAACTCGGTTCTCGATTCGAAACGCCCCCGGTGACTTGCCTAAGGTCCCCGGGGGCTTCGTGCTTCTTGGGGGCTGGAAGTGAAGCCAGCCGGAAGGCACCCTATCCCCAACGGCCCCGTCTGTGCACAGCCTGTTGACGGCCCGTACACGTGTCGCGGAAATGCCAACTGGCTACCCATGGGGAGAAGTTGCTTCAAATGGGACATCTCCGCCGGACTGGGACAGATAGACCCTGTCGGCTCGGATCAGTATCAGTTCGCAGCGGACGGGGGTGGCGCCGTGGTAGCCGACCCGCTCGATGGTGTGCACGGGCGCGGCGCCCGATTTGAGGAGGGCTGCCTCTTCCTTGCTGGCCGGGCGGGCCGACCACCTGGTGCGGTAGCCGGTCTCGCCCAGGCCGGCCTCGGCCAGGATGCGTGTCTCGTCCGCAGGATCAGGGAGGGCGAGGCGTCGGGCCAGGTCGGCGACCGCCTGGGGAAAGTGGACTTCGCGCAGTGCCCAGGGGGAGCCGGCGCGGGAGTGCAGTTCGCTGCGCAGCACCACGCTCATCTGCGGCGTGCCCTGCAGGAGTGAGGCGATGCGGTCGGAAGCCCTGCGGACCTCGACTCGAAGTCCGTCGCCCGCGCCGAGCATTGGCTCGCCAGCCGGCGCAATCCGCCCGTCGGGAGTCCACTGAATCTCGATGGCCGTCGGTGCGGCCAGGACCTGGTAGCCCTTCTTTGGGATCGCGGCAACCAGGCCTTCGGCGACCAGGATGGCGACGCCGGCGGCCACGGTGTCTCTCGCAACCTTGAACCGGTCTGCGAGTGCCCGGCTGGACGGCAGGTATTGGCCCGGCTGATGCACCCCCGCCGTGATCTCTCGGCGAAGTTCGTCGGCGACGTGCCGGGACGGGGGGATCGACATGGACCACATCTTGCCGCACCGGCCTGGGCGCTTGCCCCTTCGGCGTCTTCTCATCCGCTGGTCCCCTTGACGTGATCGATCTTCTCGGTGCACCATCATGGCACAGCTGGCCTACTTGGAGTAGGCCAGCTGGGCCAGATGTTGGCTTGGAGAAGCCCGAGCCCGCCCGCCAAGCAACCCAGCCAGACGGCGCCGACCAGAGAGAAAGAAGGGATACCTATGCCGCACCACACCGTGAGGGCATACGTCACCCGGCGAAACCGCACCCTCCGCGCACCGGTGTCCGACCGAACCAGAGTGCTGCCGCTCCGTCGCCGACCTCGCGCACAGCCGGCAGCTGCCCGCTATCGGGGCACGCTGGGGAACGGCGATGCCACGGGTCCGCAGCTCGCCGTGTGCCAGCAGGAGATCACTCCGGGCGTGCCGTACGACGAGGGCTGCTCCTCGCACTGAACAAGCCCGCCTGCCACTACGGGCGCAGCCCGGAACTCGAATGCCGCGACGCCGGCTGACCAGCTCCCGCTGCACGTCTGGCCCGACACCACGCGACCGACACACGACGGCCTCCGGGGATTGCCGCCCCGGAGGCCGTACGGAACGCGCCGCTCACACCACTTCACCGGAGAAGACGACGCATGCACATCATGACAGCACGAGCCCACAGCACTGCCACCACCGGCCGTGCGCACCGACCCCTCGACGAGACGACCGCGACGCAGATCGCCGACTACGTCGCGAAGGATCCCGTCGACGACCTCATCGCCGCCGGCTACCTCGCCGGCCACGACGGCAACCTGGTCGCACGCCAGCTGCGACGGCCCCAACTCCTCCAGGCCCTCGAGCACTCTGTGTGCAATGCCGTAGAGCCCGACCTCAACGACTTCTACCGCGAGGACCTGGAGCCGGCCGTCGACTGGCACGGCCGACGCACCCAGACCGTCCGCGACCACTGCGCCGTCTGCCCGGTGCGCGCGGCCTGCACCGAGCTTGCCCTCCGTGACCGGGACCGGCATGGCATCCGTGGCGGACTGCCGGAGGAGAAGCTCGCGATCCGGCTCAAGACCGACGCCGACCGACTGGAAGCTGCTCGCGACGCCGACACCCGAGCAGCACGCACCCAGGCCGAGCGTGTTAAGGCAGCCGTCGACGTTCAGCGCATCGCCATCATGCACCTCGGATCCGCGCCTGCCGCCACGAGGGCGGCGAACAACGCCGCTGTCCGGGCCGCAGTCCAGCGCCGGCACGAACTCCTCACCCAGCACCGGCTCGAGACCGGATGGGCGGCTGCAGCATGAGCCGCCCCGCAAGCCACCCGACCCCCGGCGTCAACCGCCTGCTCGCCTCCGCCTCCTGGCTCACCCTCGTCGTCCTCGCCGCCGGCACCGTCTGGCTGCTCGGCGTCCAGCCCCACGGAAACCGGACGCGTCATCGTCGCGGCGCTCGCCAGCGGTGCCGCCCTGCTGGACCTCGCCGGCCTGACACCGCTGCGAGCCATCCGCGGCGCCGCCCTCCACAGCCGAGGAGAAGACCACTGATGCGCATCCCGCGCCTCGTCCGTGCCCTCGCTGGCACGCGTCGGCAAGTCCGTACCCGCCGCCGTCCCGTGGCCGAACGCACCACCGAGTTGGCCCAGACAGTACAGGCCGTGGCCCAGCGGCACGCCCGCAACCGCGACCTGGTCGGCCACCCGGCCCGCCGCGACGACGTTCACTTCCTTGCTGTCCCCGACCTCGTCGGCGCCGAACTCTGCTGCAACGCCGGATCCACGCCACCGCCGCCCACCTTGGCGATATGCCACCCGGCCCTGTCGGCACAGGCCGCCGCCGAGCGGGAGGCGATCCGAGCCCCGGTCACTGCCGACCCGTCTCCTCCGCTGACCACCAACCTGCGGATACCCACCACCAGGCCGGACACGACCCGGGAGGACTCGCCATGACCCTGGACCTCGCGCCCCGCCCGGGCCCGATCCTCGAGCTGCTGACGTCCTGGCAGTTCGTCCTCGGTGCCGTCGTCATGACCCTCGGGCCCACCCTTGTCCTGCGCCGCCACCGGGCACTCCTCGCAGCACGACATCCCCAGCATCGCGCCGCAGAAGCCGATCAGCGGGGCCGGCGCATCGAGGACCGCCTCACCCTGGTGATCGCCGCGGCCGCAGCCGCGCTGTCCGCCAACGGACTGCGCCGGGTCGGACGCCACCAGATGGGGCTGAACGACCCGTTCGACCTCCTGCCCTTCATCGCGCTCGACGTTGCCGCGATGGTGTGCGGCCGCCGCGCCCGACGTCGCGCCCGTGAGGGTGCCGGGCCCGGACTCTCCGGAATCCTCTTCTGGGTCCTGGCCGGCATCAGCGCCGTCTTCTCCGCCGCCGAAGCCGACTCACTACTCGGTGCCGCAGTCCGCGCGGTATGGCCAGTCCTCGCCGCGGTGCTCTGGGAGATCGGCTCCCTGGAAGAGCGCCGTGCAGCCCGGGCCAACCGCGGCCGCACCGACCGCCGCCTGGCGCTCGTCCGCCTGTTCCACCCGGTCGAGGCACTGCGCGTGGCCATGCTGCTCGCTGCTCGGCAGGACCTGCCCGAGGACGAGGCAACCACGGAGGTACGCATCTCCCGTGCCGCCTACCGCTGGTACCGGCTGCGCCGGGCGCAGGAGATGGTCAAGAAAGCCGGCCGCCTGACCCGCTGGGCATACCGAATGCGCGAAGCCTATGCCGACAGCCGTGCCCAAGCAGCCAGCGAGCGTGCCGGATGCGCCGACCCGGACGTGCTGGAACGGGTGGTCGGGCGCCTCCAGCTGCGAGTGCGTCAGTCGGAATGGGCCGGTATGAATCTGCGTAACGCCGCCTCCTTCGAGGCGGTGCTGGCCACCCTGATCGGCACGGGCAACGCAGTGCCGGGCCATACCGACCCGGGCCATACCGATACCGCCAGCACCCATACCTCCCAGGTCACAACCGGTATGGGCACGGCTGGGCACGACGGCCAAGAGGCTCCCGGCACGGACGACGCCACCGGCCACGGCCCCAAGCAGGTGTTGAGCGACGAGGAAGTCATGAAGCGGTTCCTAGCCCGGGTCCCTCGCAAACCCGACGGCACGTTCGCATGGGGCTACAACAAGGCAGCCGCCAAGCTCGGCATCGGAACGGGTCGGTCCCGCAAGTTCCTCGACTCCCAGGCGGAATGGCTCCCACAGGCGCTGCAGCTCTACGACGGGCCCATGCCGAACGAGGCCGACCAGATCGACACAGAGGCCGACAACCTCGACGAGCACTTCGCCCAGGCGCTGGCTGTGGCGAACACGTCGGCCCGGCCGACGCCGCCCACCGTCGAGCGCCGGCTGCTCCCCGTGACACCGGCCGAACTGCTCGAACTCGCGGTGCCGAAGTCGTTCTCCCTGCACCAGGACACCGGCCTGCTCGTGCCGACAGTCAACGGCGCCGGCCGCTCCTGACACCGGCCCGGCGCAGCCAACCCGAGCTCGCAGCTCTCACAGCACCAGCCCCACCTTCAACTGCACGCCAAGATCCACGCCGTCCTGCCCGTGTGAGCGGGCCCAGCCCAGGGCGATTCGCTCGGCCACCTCTCCTCGCGACCGGTGCAACTGTCCGCAGCTCTCCTTGCGCCGCTTCGCCTGCCTCGTTCGAAGGGCCGTGACATGCCATACGACCAGCTGTTTTTCGCCTTCTTCGTCACCGGCACGGCTCCGAGCTTCTGGCTGCTGCTGGCGATAGGCGCGGAGACCTACCTCATCCCGCCCTACCTCGACCGATTGGAGGCCGCCGATGTCTGACACCAACACCCCGGCCCACGGACAGGGGGTGACCCGGTGACCGCTACCCCCGAGGTCCCGCCCCGCCCCGCGTACGACCCCACCGCCCAGGAGCAGCCGGAGGCGCTGGAGGACTTCTGGGCCAAGCCCCGCCGCGTGCATGACCGCGACGGGCTAGGGCATGGGCATCCTGTTCGCCGGCGACGGCTACAAGCGCCTGCGGTCCCTATGGATCGACGGCACGGACATGCTCCAGCTGATCGGCAACGTCACCGCCGCCCGGTACCGCGCCGGCCGACTGCGCGGCCAGTGGGACGACCCGATCGAAGCCGAGCTGGGCGGCAGGGGCAGCGGAACACCCGACCCCACCCTCTTCGCCGACGGCGAGCCCGACTCCCCGGCCGCGGTCCCGTTCGTCGACCTGGACGACGGCGACGACCAGGAGCCGGCGGAGTACGGGCCGGACAAGGTGCCAGTTCTACTCGCCCGCGCTCACGCTGCCGTCGCCGCGGCCGGCGGCCGGATGCACACCGGTCCGCTCTCTGAGGCCCTCGGTCACCCGGACGTCCGGCGGCTCGGGAAGGACCTCAACGGATACCTGCGCGACGTGGGCGTCGAGCGCCCGGGAGGCGGCCAGTTGCGTGTCCGCGGCGTCGAAAGGCCGGGGCTCGGCTACTACGCCGAGACCCTCCAGGACGCCATCGACAAGTACCGACAGTGACCGCACGAACCCATACAACCCAGACAGCCGTGCCCGTAGGGGTCCAGCCTCTGTACGGGTCGCCCGCTTGCGGGTATGGGATGTCTGGGTTTTCCCCAGGCCACCCCTGATAGGCCCGGAAACCGGTCCGACCCGGGACCCGAGCCCGATATCCAGACACCCTCAACACCCCATACAGAAATAGCGCACCGTCACCGAGTCAGACAGGAGCCTGCCGCCATGACTCCGGCCCGCACCAAGGTTCGGCGCAGCCGAAAGCCGTCGTGAGGCCCGCTTGCCGAGGCCCTCGGCCACCCCGCCGGCCAGCCGCGCCACCGTCGCAGCTGGCCGCGAGGCTGCCGCCGCGGAGCAGCATGCCCACAGAAGGTGAGTTGCTTAAGGCTTTATTGGAATGTATGGTGATGGCTGAGCTGATGGGCGGGAATCCGACAAAGTCGCCCGCCCGATGTCACACGCCGGCTCAACAAGACACCTCTAGTGGCGAAGCGCCCCACCGAGGCATCCCGCAGCCGACGCAGCACCCGCCGACCCCAGGGGAAAAGCAACGATGACCAGCTATCACCTCAGCGCCCACCTCCACGGCAACAGCCACACCGCCGCGGACTGGATAGCCACCGCGGACAGCCACTACCAGACCGCCGCCCAGCTCAGCCGCCGGGCAGACAGCACCACCGCGCCGGTCGCTCAACAGATCGCCAACGAGATCGCCCTCGCGCAGTACGCCCGCAGCCGAGCTCAAGACCTCGCCACCAACGCCACAAGCGAACAGTCGCGGCCCCACGAGTCCGAGGCCAGCGACCCCCGAACCGCCGCCGGCGGTGACCCGACGGCTGAGCGACCGGCCGGCCGGCTCCGATCCACCTTTCCGGCACTCGCTATCGACGCAGGTACCAAGAGCGGTGCGGCAAGCCGGGTGAAGGGCACCGGCCTGAAGCGGCCGTCTGCTCCCCGGCACCGCTAAGCACGATTAGGTCGGTCCCGGCGCAGGCATCTTGCCCGCCGGGGCCGCCCGTAGCGGTTAGACCGCTGAATCCGCTGCCCGGCCCTGGACGCGCACCATCCTTTCCCCTTCAACTACCGCACCAGGACAGGAAGAGTCGTCATGTCGAATGCAACATCGGTCCGCCGGACCGCAGCCGCCGCTCTGGGCACGCTCACCGTGCTAGCCCTCTCCGCGTGCGGAGGCCTGGCACCTGCTGAGCACGGCACGGTCAAGGAGAAGCGCGCCCACCACGCCTACACCTCGAACGAGACCCACCAGCGATACAAGCAGAACTGCCGTGACACCACCGTCAAAGACGGCAAGAGCACGAAGACCAAGCGCACCTGCTCCAAGGCCCCGGACGGCTACTCCACCACGACAGTGGCCCACCCTGCCCGCTACGAGCTCGAGCTTTCGAGGGGCGGCCGCACCGAGTGGACCACCGTCTCGCAGGACACGTACGACCGGGTCCAGGTCGGCGACACGATCTGACCAACTCGACCGCGCCTGGCGCCGCAGCGCCCGCCCTGCACAACTCCCGTGCCACTACCGAGAGGCCGCAACATGATCCGTCCGCCCATCACTCCGCTGCCCGAACACGCCATATCTGCCTACCGGCAGGAACAACCATCGATCGCTCGTCTGATCCTGGAGGCTCAGTGGGCCTACCACCAGCGCAGCGCGGCACTCGAACTTGCGCCGGACTCACCGAAGACCCTCGGCCACATCCGCGCCATGTACCTTCACACCGGTGCGCTCCTCGACGTCCTCGCCCTGCGCGATCCCGACGACGACGAAGCCCGCAGCGCCACACACGACCGCGCCATGCAGCTCTGCTTTCTCGACCAGGCGGACCTCAGTGACCCCGATCGAACCCCTACGGACTACCTCCGCACCCAATACAGCCGTCTTCACCGCCACCCCATGACCACCCTGGGGGGAGAACCCGGCTACGAGGGCACCCACGACGGCACCGGCCACGCCGCTCTACTCTCACTCTCCGTGCCGTACCTGGTTCGTGAGACCCTCGACAGCTACCACTGGTCCCAGACCATCGGGCCGGCCTGGCCCGGAAACGACGCTGCGACACGCAGGGCCGAAACCCGCCGGTATCTCCTCCATCGCGGCCTGCTCCTGGATCTGGCCGCCGCGCGCGCCCCGGAGGACGGCGCCACGGCGGTGGCCGCAGCAGCGGCCGGGAACGCCCTGCGGCTACACGACGGCCGCACCGAGGTCAGTGCAGCCGCGGCCCTCGACTACCTGGAGAACGAGTACTTCTACCTCAGTGAGGACGAGACGGATGCCCAGCACCCGGCCGACTGCCTTGGCGGTTGCGGGGGCAGCGCCATCGTGATGACGATCATGACTTGGGACGATCAGGGCGACGGGATCTTCGTGCCCGTCCACCAGGAGCCGGCGGAGTGCCTCGCCGGCGTCCCGCATCAACATCCCGAAGGCTGCGCGGACTGCGGCGGGCACGGATTCACGTACTCCCGAGGTGAGCGCCACCGGTGCTTCGGCCTCGACATCCCGTCGCTGGACTACGACGACGAGGCGCCATTCTGACGTCCCGCGCCGAATCACCACACCCGGCAACAACAGTGTGATCTCGCCCCGCCAGGCAATCCGGCGGGGCGATTTCTCTGTTCGGCGGGGCCAGGAGGTGATTTCTCCCCTCCGTGAGCGGCTGACAGCATCCGAACTGGCAGCGGCCAAGGGGGAGAGATCACTCCTCGGGACAACGGAGAGATCACCCCCCTGTAAGCGCTGAGGCGGTGGGGGAGAGCTCTCCCCCACCTGGCCCATCCCACCGGCACCTGTGGCTTCGGGGGAGAGATCTCACTCCACCACCAGGCTCAGAGACCGCCCCGCCAATCCGAAATGATCAAGGTTGCCTCTCCTGTTTCCCCTCTTAGCGCCCCTCCTGGTGCCCTTCCTGTTGCCTCTCCTGTTGCCTCTCCTGTCGCCCCCGCGACGCCTGGTGAAGAGTCAAAGCTGGAGGTCAGGGGCCCAGACAAGGGGACAGCAGCACGCCGACTACTTCCCTACAGGGCCTTAGCAAGGCTTGAAGCACGTGTGAAGGCGAGAGCTGGACAGACGGTTAGAGGAGATGAGGTGGATGGCTGAGGATCGGGAGAGAAGGGTTGGGGACGGAAGAGTGGAGCAGGAGGGGAGTCGGAGAGGCGGGCTGGAGAGGGTGAGAGAGCAGCTGCTGACAGTACGGCAGGTGAGCAAGCATCAGGGAGTCGGAGCGGAGGGATCGGAGTAGAAGAGTTGGACGGTGGTGATGAGCAGAGACTTGAGGCGGAGACGGAGGCCGGCGTTTCGTCGGTGGGATGGAGGCGTCGTGGTGGGTAGATCGGATGGCGAGAGATAAGGCAGGCCGGGAGATGGAGATGTGGTGGACGGAACAGGTCGTGCGTGGCGGGTTGAGACGGAGTGAGGTGCGTGGCGCGGCTGGTGGCCGATGAGTGGAACACTTGGGCCGGATCTGCGGCAGAGGGGGTGCGGGGCGGTGCGGATTGGCAGGCGCGGCGGGGGATAGGGGATGGGCTGACAGGCGGTCAGACGGGCCGTGGCGGGCGCGGCGGAGACAGAGGACAGGCAAGTGGGAGTGGGCGGGGTGCCGGGACGGCATGGAGGCAGCACAGCTGCGCCCGCTCACGGTGTGAGCGGGCGGGAGGGGGCGGGCGCTCCATGGAGGGCGGGCCGCCGTCGGCGGTGCCCGCCGTGGGCTACCGGTACCGGCGTCCAGCCATCTGCTCCAGTGCATCTACGAGAGCAGCGTGGACGAGAGGGGTCGCCGCGACGACGAAAAAGAGTTACGCAATCCGCTCCGGGTGTGCATCCGCCTCGCTCATGAGGGCACGGCCGACGGCACTGGCCGCCGCCGCCGGAGAAAGCCCGGAACCCAGTGCCAGCAGGTAGCGCGCGGTCGTGACGTCCAGGGCATCCGGAGAGCTCAGGGCCCGCAGGACCTTCCCCAACCGAACACCCCACCGCTGGGCCAGCAGCGTTGCTACGGTCTCGATGATGAACGACACCGCATCGGTGATGTCGCTCGAAGGTGCCGGCTGAGACTCGCTCATTGGGTACTACTCCTCTCTTCATCCATTCATCTACGGCGAACATCCGGGCCCCGCTCCAAGCGGAGCAGGGCCCGGCGACACAACTACGGGGCCAGCTACTTGGTCAGCGCGGCCAGCTCCTCGGCCAGATCCTCGACCTGAAGCCGGAGAGCCGTGATCTGCCCATTCATCTGGACGATCGGGTCCATGGCCGGGGTGACATCCGGGTTCCCGGAAGCGCTGGGCGTCAGTGAGTCCCGCTGCTGCTCCAGCGTCCCGATGAGCTCCACGGCGGTCGCGATCTCAGCGGTCAACTTCTCGACCCGCGCCTGCTTGGCCGCCTCCAGGGCAGCATCACGCTTGGCCTGCTCCGCCGCACGCTGCGGAGCGAGGAATTCCTCGTAGGCAGCCACCAGCTGCTCCCGGTCCGACCGCTCCAGCCAGTCAGCCACAAGGGCGGTCACCAGGTCGGCGAGAGCCTTGGCCGTCGCACCGCTCGCGGGCAGGGAGGCAGTGCCCGTAGCAGTTGCTGCGCCCGCGACGTCGCGAAGGCGGTAGACCGGGGTCTCGTCCGTGATCTCCTCCAGGTTCACGAGCTTGTGGCCCACGACGTAGGGCAGGTTGGCGGTGCCCAGCGCGGGCACGTTCATCCGCTCGTTGCGGTTGACGGCCGAACCCATCCCGAACTGGACGTTCACCAGACCAGGAACCTTGGGGAAGAGGTTGTAGTCGGGGTGGATCACGAACGAACCCACCGGGATGAGGCTGTCCTGGCCAGCGCGGTCGACCTCGTAGATGGCCTCGCCGTGCTCGCCGATTACGACGTTCGCGGTGTAGGTGCGGCCAGCGGGGGTGGTGATGTTGGACATGGTGTCCTCCAAGGACGCTCTGAGTTGGGGGGCCGGGCGATCGCCCGGCCCGATAGGGAATACTCTACATGCAAATAAAGACTTAAGCAATCACTGGGGCTGGGAGAGAGTCCAATCGCGGCTGAGGTCCTGGAGTTTGGCAGCGAGGGCCCGGTGGACGGGGCCGCCGTCAATGGGGTCTTCGGCAGTCTCGGCGTAGCCGAGGCGCTGCTCTCCGGCGCCGGTGATCTCCAGCAGGAGGTCGACCTCCTGAGAGGTGAGCGGGGGGAGCTGGAAGGTGGGGGTGGGGTAGGTCCAGTTGTTGGGGATGGTGAAGGGGGTGGTGAAGCCGTCGATGACCAGTCGGACGCGGTGCGGGTCCTCGGAGTGGGGGCTAGCCTCATGGACCTTGCGGCGCTGGCCATCCAGGTAGATGGTGTCGCCGGTCTTCAGCTCGTCAGCTCGCGTGTCCTGGAACTCCATGGCGGTGCCTTCCGATTGGTCCGGCGGGGGCTGCTGCCGCCCCGACTCACAAGAGTTACAGTACACCTAGAAAAAGAGTTAGGCAATGGCTCCCGGTTGAAGGAGAGGAAGCCGTCCCCGGCCGTCCCCTGCCGGGCCGCTGTCCGGCCCCTGCCGCCCGGCCCGCCGCCTCCGGTTCCCGCCCGGGGTCGGGGTGGTGGTTGTCCGGGCCGGTCGCCGGGACAACCCCGCTCCTGCTGCGGGATCGGTGGTGGGACAACGTCGCTTCCGCGGCTGGCCGCTCCGCCGGCCTGGCCGACTGCTCCGTTGCCGTTCCGGCCGCCGCCGTCCTCCGGTTGGCGCCCCCGCCCGCCGCTGCCCGCCGTTGCTCCGCCTGGCCGCCCGGCCGCCGCCTGCCCCGGCCCCTGCCCCGGCCCCTGCCCCGGCCCCTGCCCCGGCCCCTGCCCCGGCCCCTGCCCCGGCCCCTGCCCCGGCCCCTGCCCCGGCCCCTGCCCCGGCCCCTGCCCCGGCCCCTGCCCCGGCCCCTGCCCCGGCCCCTGCCCCGGCCCCTGCCCCGGCCCCTGCCCCGGCCCCTGCCCCGGCCCCGGGCGCCGGTGCCCGTCCCGTCCGGGGCGCCAGCCGGTCGTCGGCCGTGCTGCCGCTGTCTCGCCGCCGGGCCCGCCGTCCGGCGCGGCTGTCGGCGGCGGCGGGGGAGTCCCGCTGCCGCCCCGGCCGTCTGGCCCCGGGTCTGCCGCTGCGCCGCCCCGTGTCTGCCGGCTGCTGCTGTGTCGTTCCCTGGGTACCCGACGGGGCTGGGGAGAGGTCTCTCCCCGCCCCGTCGCCGGCCCCTGCCCGGCGCCCGGGGTCCGAGGTCCGCCCCGCCCCGCCCGCCGTCGGCCTGCCGCCGCCGCCCGGGTCGCCGAGGCCGTCGCCGGTCGGCCGCTGCTGTGTCGTCGCCTGGGGGTGTTCGGTCCGGGTGGGGGAGAGACCTCTCCCCTCGTCCCGTTGCTGCTCCGTCGCCGTGGCCGGCCGCTGTCGTCGGTCCGCCCGTCTGCCCGTCTGCCCGGGCCGCTGGCTTCCCTGCCTGCGGGGCGGGCGCCGGTCCGGGCTGCTGCTCCGCGGGCTGGCACCAGAGCGCGGTCTCAGTGTTCGCCTTTGGGTTCACTCGTTCTCGTTACAACAATCCGTCCCGGGGTGTGTACCGGTGTGGCTAGACTGCCCTCGGGCGTTACATCTTCGGTGGGTGTGGGGTGGGGCATTGTCCTGGCCGGCGCCCGCCCGGCGGGCTGCTCCTGGTGGTCCGTGGTGCCCGGCTGGTGCCCGGCTGGTGCCCGGCTGGTGCCCGGCTGGTCCCCGGCCGGCCGGGGACCGGTCGCTTGTGGCCCATCGGAAGTCTCCGCCCCGGCCCCGTCGCGGTCCCGGTGGGTGGCTGCCGTGCGCGTCCCTCCTCCTCTTCTGCCCTTCTGGAGTCCCTGGTGTCCTCCTCTCGTTCGCGTTCCTCCCGTGCAGCCGCGGACAACACCGGCGATTTTGGTGCGGGCGGCCCGGGCGAGGTCCCGGCCGCCGGCGCCGCCCCGGCGGCTGCGGCCGTCGAGGGGCTGGTGGTTGCGGAGTCCGCGTCCGCGGCGAGCGGTGCGTCCGCCGCCGGCGCGGCCCCGGTGCCGGCGGAGCGGGGCTCCGTGCCGGCTACGGTGCCGGGGGCGTCGCCCGTGCCGGCCGCTGCGGGCCCGCTCTCCGTGCTCACCCCGGCCGCCGTGGTGCCTGCCGCGGTGCCGGCTACGGGCGGAGTCCGGGGCGTCTCGGCGGCCGCGGTGCCCGGCCGGGTGGGGGCCGGGCGGTCCCCGCGTCGCCCGGCTGCCCCGGCCCGGGTTGCTGATCCGTCCGCCTCCGCCCCGGAGCCGGTTGCGGCCGGGGGCCGGGTCCTTCCCAGCCCGGAAGACCCGTTGTGGGCGTCGGTCCCGCTGGCGCTGCGTCAGAACCTGGCCATGTCCGCGTACCAGCTGGTGAACCCGGCGCGCGGTCACCTGGCCACCCCGGCGGGCCGCAAGCTGAGGGGCGCGCTGGGGGCGGCGGCCCGGGGCAGGATCACCGGCTCGCACTGGCACGTGCTGCTCACCGCTCCCCGTACCGCGTTCGGCGGCCCGGGCAGTGCCCGCGCAGAACAGGCGTACGCGTGCCTGCAGCGAGTGGTGACCGGCTACCCGCAGCTGCGGCCCGCGCCGGCCACCGTCGCCGCGGCGGAGCTCACCGACGGGGCGGCCGCCGCCGTGCCCGCCCACGGCCCGGCCGCCTCGACCGGGCCGCAGCCGGATGCCTCCTCGCCCGCTGTGCCCGCCGCTGCTCCCGTGCCCGGTCTCCCTGACGCCGTGCCCGCCTCCGCCGCCTCGCCCGTCGTTCCCGGCCGGGCCGTGCCCGCCTCCGCCGGCCCGGCCGGGGCTGCCGCCGCCTCGCCCGCCGGCCCGGCAGCTGTGCCCGCCTCCGCCGGCCCGGCCGGGGCCGTGCCGCTCGCTGTTCCCGGCCGGGCCGTGCCCGGCACCGCCGACCTCCCGGTGCAGCCAGCCGCCAGCCCGGCGGCGCCCGCCCTCCCCGGCCGGGGTGCGGCCGCCACCGCCGCACTGCAACCCGCCGCCAGCCCGGCGGGGGTGAGCGTACCGACCGCCCCGGCTCCGGCCGCCGCGCCCGTGTCCGTCCCTTCGGCCGCTGCTGTCCCGGCTGCTGCCGTGGCTGCCGGCACCGCCCCGGCTGCTCCCGCTACGGCTGTTCCGGTCTCTCTCGTGGAAGACCTGCGTACGACCGTTGAGCTCGGAGCGGTCCTGTGCGTCACCGCCCCCGCGGCGTCCGCCGGCCTGGGGGTGTCCTCCGCTGCGGCGGTCGTCGCCGCAGCACTCGAGCAGATGCCCGTCCTCCTGTCCGCGCTCTGGGTCCGGCCGCACCCCGAAACCGACGAACGGTCCCTGCGCCGCGCCCTGTACACCGGGCTCGGTCTCGACCAGGAGCAGCCGCAACCCCGCGCGGTGAACCGCACCCTGGAGCTGATCGCCGCCGAACTCGACGGCTCCGGCCGGCTTCTGGTGGTGCCCGACGCCCACCGCCTGTCCCCTGCCGCGCTTCAGACGCTCTACGGACTGTGGGCACCCGGCGGCCCGGAGCGCTTCGCCCTGGTCCTGGTCGGCGAGCCCGCTCTCCACACCGTCCTTGACCGCCCCGAGCTGGCGAGCCTCAAGTCCTGCGTGTTCATCCGGCACCGCCTGGCGCCCGCCCCGGCCGCTGCCGGCGTCCCGGCGCCGGCAGCGGAGGAGACTGCGGCCGCCGCTCCGGCTGCTGCTGCCGTCCCCACTTCCCGCCCGGCCGCTTCGGTGCCGGGTTCTGTACCGGCCGCCGCCGCTGGAGAAGGGGCTCCGCCCGCAGCCGAGGGCACACTCCCGGCCGCCGCCGTCCCGGCTGCCTCGGCCGGCCCGCAGCGGCACGCCGTCCTGCCCCCTGTGTCCGGCCGGGTCACGGCCGCCGACCCGGCCGCCGTGGCCGCACCCAGGGCCTGCGCCGACCCGGCGGAGCCAGCCGCTGACGTGCCCGCCGCAGGGGGCACCCCGCCCGCCCAGGCGGGCGGCCCCGCCGCGGTACCGGCCCCGACCCCGCTCCAGCCCGCTGCGGGTCCCGGCGACGACGTCGTTCCGCACCTGCCCGCACCTGCCCAGGCTCCCGTGCCCGCGGTCACACCGCCTGCCCGGCCCGCCGCCGCGCTGGAGCCCGCAGACCCGCCGCCGTTCCCGGCCGGGACGGGAGCGGCGGCTGGCGCCGACCCGGTACCTGCCCACGCTGCGCCCGGCGCGCGGACGGGCGCGGACACCGCGCTGCCGACTGCCACCCCAGCCCCGATGCCCGGCTCGCTGTCCCCGCTGTTCCCGGTGCCGGCCGGGGCGCCGTCCGCCCCGGCAGGGATGGAAATCAGCCTGCTGGGTGTGCTGGCCGGCCCGGGGGGCCTGTCCGGAGAGGCCGCGGGTGTGCTGGCCGAGACGCTGTCCGTCGCCCCCACGCTCGCCAGCCCGGCACCCGAGGCCTCCGCCGGGCCGCAGCCGGACCCCGGCACGCCCGCCCCGCTCCCGCCCGCCCCGCTCCCGCCCGCCCCCGCCGCCGCCGGCCCGGAGGACGACTCCGCAGCGGCGCGTCCGGCCCAGGACCCGCACCGGGCCCCGGCCCCTGCCGCCGCTCCGACCCCGGCCCCGGGTGAAAGCACGGGTGGGGGTCTGACGGCAGTAGCCCAGGCGTTGAGCGACACCGCCCGCCAGCGCGGCATCATGACACTGACCGGCCCCGCATCCACCACACTCCTGGACGCCCTGGCAGCCGTGGCGAGCGGCCCGGACACAGCCGCCCTGGAACTGCCGGGCCTGGACACGGTAGGCCCGCTCACCGTGTGGATCCACCCCGAGGCACCCACCGACCGCGCCGCACTCCTACGCACCCTCTACACCCGCCTGGACCTGGACAGGCACGGCCCTCAGCCCCGCGCCGTGGCCGACACCACCGCCCTGATCACAGCCGAACTCCAACGCACCCACCGCCCGGTGATCGTCACACGCGCCCACCTGCTGCGCACCGACGCGCTGGAACACCTGTACAGCGTGTGGAAGCACACCCGCTTCACCCTGGTCCTGGCGGGCGACCAGCACCTGGACCCGCTGCTCGGACGTCCCCGGCTGGAGGGCCTGAACTCCCACGTCTTCCTCCGGCACCGCCTGCCGGCCGCCGCCACAGGGCACGCTGCTGCTGTCCCGGGCCCCGCCGCCGGCATCGCGGCCGCCGCCGACCCCGCAGCCCTGGCCTCACCGCCACCGCCCGCCGCTGCTCCGCCCGCCGCCGCCGTGCCGGACGCCTTCGCCCCGCCGTCCGAGCCCGCCCCGAACCCCCAGGACGCCCCCGTGCCCACCACCCCGGCCGGCTCGCCCCTGCAGCCGACCGGCACCGCCGTCCCGGCCCCAGCAGCCGGGACCGGGGCCGTCGTGCTCCTGCCGGCCGCTGCGCCCGGCTCCGAGGCCGCCCCGATGCCCACCGCGCCCGTCCGGGCCGTCGCCCCGGATCCGGCCGACCCGGGGCCGGGAACCCGCCGCGTCCCGACGAGGGACATCGGCACCACCGCCCTCCCGGCGCCCGCCCCGCCCGCCGCCGACGGCTCCGCTGACAGGGCGCTCCTCCCGACCGCCGCACCCGCCCCGGCAGCCTTCGACTCCCCGACCGGCGACCCCGTACCGGCACCCGCCACCCCGAACCCCCAGGACATCACCGTGCCCACGCCCCCCCGCACCGCCGACACGGCCCCCGCCCCGACCCTGAGCCCGGGCCCAGCCACGCTCCACGAGGCCCGCAGCGCCCTCCCACAGCTGATCCGCGCCACCAGCGAAGGCATCTCCACCCTGCTGACCCGCGGCACCCACCACGCCCTGCTCACCACCCCCACCACCGCCAACGCACTCGGCTGGGACCTGACCACCGCCGACCTCCACGGCACCGCCGACGCCCGCAAGAAGCTCGGCGACCTCATCCAGCACGCCGCCACCGGCCACCCCCAGGTCCTGCGCCGCCACACCACCCCCGTCGCCGTGCTGCTCCCCGCCACCCCCGACGGCACCCCACTCCCGCCCGCCGAAGCACCAAAATCCCCGTCCGGCAGCGGAGAAGACGCGCCACCCGCCGCCCTGGCCACGGCCGGCCCGGCCGCCGCCCCCGCAGTCCCGGTCGCGCAGCCAGCCCCCGGCCGGGCCGACCCGGGCGCCGTACTGCCGCCCGCCGGCCCGACTTCGCCCGGGCCGACCCCCGCCGCGCAGCCAGCCCCCGGCCAGGCCGACCCGGCCGTCGTACTGCCGCCGGCCGGCCCAACCCCGACCACCACCACCTCGAGCGCGCCCGTGCCCGGCACTGCCCCGGACAGCCGGCCCACCCCCGCCAGCCCCTCCACGACGACACCAACAACCCTGCCCAGAAACGTAGTTGACGCGCCAAGCGACACCCTGTCCGCCGCCCCGGCCGCACCCACCGGACAGCCGGCCCCCACCTCCGCCGCCCCGGCCGGCCAGCCCGCCGTCGCCCCCGGCACAACCGTCCCGAGCACCGCCCCGGACACCATCGCGCCTGCCGCCGTCCCAGCCGGTACACCCGTGCCCGAACCGGCCGCCGACACCGCCACCCCGGCCGCTCCGGTGACCACCGCTGCGCCGTCTGTCCCGACCGCCCCGACGGTGCCCGGTGTGCCCGGTGTTGTACCGCCCGGCACTTCCGCCGCCGCGCCCGCCACCGACACCGCCGTCCCGGCCGCCGAGGTTGTACCGCCCACCCCGCCCGTCCCGGCGGCTGCTGTGTCGCGGACCCCGCGCCGTCTCGCCCCGCTCGCCCAGGCCCTGGACGCCGTCCTGACCCCCACCGCCCTGGCCTCCAGCACCACCGCCGAGGACGACCCCACCACCCCCACCGGCCCGCGCGGCCTGCCCACCGGCATCCCCACCCTCGACGACATCCTCGGCGGCCTCCAACCCGGCCGCTTCTACCTCGCCGCCGCCGCCCCCGGAACCGGCGCCAGCCTCCTCGCCACCACCGCCGCCCGCACCACCGCCCTCGACCACCACCAGCCCGTCCTCTACGCCGCCTCCGGCCTCACCCGCGCCGACATCGCCGCCCGCATCGTCGCCGCCCACCTGCCCGTCGACTACCGCCGCCTGCGCACCGGCCGCCTCAACCCCACCGAACAGGCCGACGCCACCACCCTCCAGACCGAACTCGCCGCCGCCCCCCTCTACATCGACGACGGCACCGACCTCACCCCCACCGCCATCGCCGAAACCATCACCGACCTACCCGGCCTCGCCCTGGTCGTCGTCGACCGCCTCCAAGCAGCCGACGACCCCCGCCTCCCCCTGTCCGGCCCCCGCCTCACCGACGCCGCCCAGGCCCTCGCCCACCTCGCCCGCACCCACCACGTCCCGGTCCTGGCCATCCTCGACACCGACCACCCCGACCTCATCACCACCCTCGGCCTCGACACCACCCTCACCCTCCACCCCCACCACCCCACCCACCGCCACCACACCGACCCCACCACCCAAGTCCTCCTCACCATCACCGAACGCGACCTCGGCCCCCAAGCCACCCTCACCCTCACCGCCGACCTCACCCACGCCCGCCTCACCGACTACACCCCCTTCGACCCCCACGCCGACATCCCCCACCTCACCCCCGACGAACTCGACGCCATCACCCCCTTCCCCACCACCCCAGCACCGGAGGCCACCACCACCCCAGCACCGGAGGTGCCCACCCACCCCACGCCGCAGGCGCCCCACCCCACCACCACAGCGCCGGAGGCGCCCACCCACACCACCGACCCCGCCCCGGCCACCCCCTGGCCACCCGTCACCACCCCCGGACACCCCACCCCGACCCCCACCGCACCCCCGACTCCCACCGCTGCGCCCCAGCCCGGCTCCGAGCCCACCCCCGCCAACCAGGCAGCCCCGAACACCCCGGCCACCCTGACGCCCGACCAGCCCCCCACCCACCCGCTGCGCCCGACCCAGGCACCCGCAGCCCGTACAGCCGCCTCCAAGCCCGCCCGCAGCGGGAGCGGGGACTACGCGGGCCGGGACTACGGCTACTACCTCGACATGATCAGCTCGGTCGTCGAACAGACCCTCCAGGAGCACGGCGGCGACACCGACGCCGCGATCACAGACCTGGAGAAGAAAGCAATTCCAAACGGAATGGCCCTCTTCGAGGCAACCCGAGTAGGCGGAAACTACGAGCACACCGTCTACCCGGAACGCCTCGAATTCCTCAGCAAGAAATCCCGCGACGGGGCCGACGACATCTGGGAGGGCCGCCACAAGTGGGAGAACGGCCCGCTCATGGACCAGCTCAAGGCCGGCACCCACCCGGACGTCGACGTCGAGGTCCTGGACACCAACGCCGCCTTCTGCAGCGCCCTGAAGACCTGGCTGCCCATCGGCGCCCTGCAGCACCAGCCTGACGGCGGCTTCGACCCCAGGCGCGCCGGCATCTACCTCCTGCCCAAGCGCCCCACCTGGGAACACCCGCACCTGCCCGACCCGATCGGCAACCGCCGCGAGCCGGGCCCTGTCCTCCTGGACGACGCCACCATCCGCCTCCTGATCCGCTGCCACAAGCTCGGCCTCGCCGAGGCCCCCCACATCACCCAGGCGTGGACCTCCGGCGCAACCGAGAACCTCGTGGAGAAGTTCCGCCGCGTCCTCACCATCGGCCGCGAAAACGCCATCCTCGAAGGCGACGACGTCACCGAGAAATACATCAAGGCCATCTACGCCAAATTCGTCTCCACCATCGGAGAATCCACCTTCAACCGCGACCTCCGCCGACCCGACTGGATGCACATCATCCGCAGCCAGGCATTCGCCAACCTCTGGTACAAGGCCCACCGCGCCCACGAGCACGGCCTCACCATCGTCCGACTCCGCGGCACCGACGAACTCCACATCACCGGCGACACCGCATGGCGCACGGTATTCAACGAAGGCCGCCTCACCACCCAACTGAAGCTCAAGACCCAGTACACCCTCAACGCGAAGGCCGCCTAAAAGTGTCGACCGACGGATGGAAGAACTTCGGCAAATACGGCGCACACCTCGACCCCGGAAACATTCACGGGAAAATCGCCCTCGGCCGCGCCCTCGAAGACGCCCTGGAACGGATGATCATCGAAGGCGGCATCAAATCACCACCCACCACCCGCCGCGGCCTCACCGCCCGCATGCGCTACCTCACCACCACCCAAGGCGGCGCCCAAGCCCTCGCCGACGCCGGCATCACCGCCGCCCCCAAGACCATCCGCGCCTGGACCAAGGGCAAGCAGCACCCCCTCCCCACCAACCTCGAAGCCATCGACACCGCCTACTGGAACCTCCGCGCCGCCAACATCCTCAACAACCCCGGCGCCTTCAAACAGCACCTCAACAACAACGGCAAAGGCACCAAGGTCGAGATCCACCCCATCAACCAGGCCGTCGTCGACGAACCCCGCCGCCGCGACAACCTACGCATCCGCACCCTGCAGGTCCGCTACGTCTGGGACGACGCCGTCGACGCCATGGTCGCCGGCGACGCCAGCAAGCTCGAAGACGTCTGGGACGACGTCATCGCCGACCTCGACTCCGACTGGGGCGCCTACACCTACATCTCCCACCTCGGCCTCGGCGCCTAACCACACACCCCCTCAACCGAGCCACACCCACCACACCCCAGCTACGCCCTGACCCCCGCCCAGACCAGCACCACCAGGCACAACAACGCCCACACCCCCACCGCTGCGCCTCCGCGGTGTCCCGGGGCCGGTGATGCTGCCGGCCAGGGCGAAGAAGACGCCGTGGCGGCGCGCGGTGCGGCGCCAGGCGCGCGCTGTTCAGGCTGCCCTCGTAGAACAGGGGCGTTGACCCGGCCGGTCACCGTGAGACGTCGCCGGCCACGTCCAGGACGGCCGACCAGCGGCCGCCAGCCCCGAGCCCGACCAAGTGCGGGCCCGGGCCGCGGCCGCCGGCCGACGCGAACCTCGCGAGCCGGCCCGGGGCCGTGAAGACGACCTGCGCACGCTGCCCGTCGACGGCCCAGGTGCATGCCCAGCGGCCGCAGAGGCCAGCTGATGACGTCGCCGGCGTACATCGTGCCGCCGTCCACGAGGACCGCCCCGTCGCCGGCCGGCACCCAGCTGTGTACCGCCGGCCCCGGGCCGCCGTCCGGCCGACCAGGAGCCGGCCGACCAGGAGCCGGCCGACCAGGAGCCGGCCGGACGGCGGGCCAGCGGCACCGAGGCCCCGAAGCGCGCCCCCGAAGCGCGCCCCCGGAAAGCAACGCCCGGTTCCTACTTCGGAAGAATTCCCGGTACAATTCACGGAGGGCACCGAAGAACGAATCCCCAGTGCAACCCGAATAAGGGCACAGGCCTTCCGGCGGGATTCCCTGGCAGATCAATTCTGATACAGGACCCGACCCGGCAGAGCGGTACACAACTTCGCCCTGCGGAGAGAAGCGCATAGGGATAGCAACGCGCTCTTCGCTCGACAGAGTTGACCACCATTCAAGCGCGTTACAAAAATGCCCCAGGAACCCTGTACATACCCTAGTCAGGTCGCTAGAATTGCCCCAGTGGTACAGACCAGTTGGGGAAGTTTGTAACTGACTGAGAGTTACGAATCTTGAGCTGATGACTTGTAACGCAGCGGGGATCGTGACACACTGGACACCGGTACAGAACAAGGGCAGCGCCCGGAGGGCGCCCCGAAGAAGCCGAGGCCGGCCCGAGAAACAGCATCGACAACAGGGCAGCAAGACCCCTGAACGAGGAACAAAACCCCAGTTCAGAGCCATAATTGAAGCTACGAGGACCCGGAAGGAGGAGGGGATGCCCCCAAGTCCGGACGTTACACAGGCCGGCCCTGATACACAGTCGACCGACCGGAGTTGTACCGGACCACCCTCCCAGTCAGCCAAGAGCCACGGGTGGCGTTACATCATTCCGTCACGATAGTGACGGCGCGTCATGTGTCCGG
>NZ_JAPEMU010000005.1 GCF_026342405.1 Kitasatospora sp. NBC_00240 | reverse complement strand
TGCTCCGCAGCCGCGACGCGCCGCCGCTACGCGGCGGCCTGACGCTCCGACGCTCCGCGCCGGAGGCGTGGAGCGGCCCGCCCCTCCGGGGCGGTGGCTGACTGTGATGGCGGGTTGGCTGCTGACTGTCCGTGGTTTATGCTGGTCAGCAGCCTGCTTGTTGGGGTTTCATGGCCTGCTCCTTCCTGATCTGTCGTCAGGATAGCAAAGGCCGGCCTTCCCGGTCGAGCGCCGGGGGCGGCCGACTGCCGGGCGGGTCGCCGGTGGGCCGGGCCCTCCGGCCCCGCCTCAATGGTCTAGACCCATCCGGGCCTTTCCGGGCCTGAAACCCGCCAGGAATCCGGCCGTGCCCGTATCAGAATTCGCCTGTCGGGCAATCCCGCCGCAACGGGCACCCCCATCCGGCGTGACCCGAGGGTTCCCGTCCGACGGCGTATCAGAATCCGCCCGTGGGACAATCCCGCCGCCCGGCCCGTGCCCACCCGTTCACGATATTGCGCGAATTGGGGATAGCAGCCATATACCCGGGAATTCTGGCCCTGTATTTCGGTCTCCCTGCTCCGCAGTGACACCAAAACCTGCCCTCCGACTGCCAATGCAAAAGCAGCATACCGGGACAGCGGTGGCACCCATGCGAAATCTGCAAACCGCCCCCGGGTGGCATGCGAAAAACGCAACACACCCGCATGCACAAAACCCATACCCGGCGCCGGGCCCGCGCCGGGCCCGCGCCGGGCGAGGCCCCGCTCGGACGCCCCGGACCGCAGGATCTCCCGTCGAGGGGGTGGAGCTCACGCCACCCCACAGGAAAACCTCCCGCCCCAGGGCGCCGGGCCGCCCGGGCACCCGCGGCCCGGGTCTACCCCTCCCGGCCGGGGGCGGTCAGTGCAGGCTGGCGTCGAGGACGTGGTCTCGACGAGGCCGGCTCTGTGGCAGGTCCTCGCGGCCGGCGCCCGCTTCGCAGAACTGCGCGTGCAGCACGCTCCCTAACTGCCCGTCAGCCGTAGAGTGATCGCCATGTTGAACGCGAACCCAGCCAGTGATCGCCTGTACGGGATGATGCAGTTCCTGCTCTCCAACTACGCAAACAAGACCACCCCCGCCAGCGCCGAACCGCGCGGCGTTGTCGATGAGCAGGACGCTCTCGATGCCGTCGTGCAGCTCGCCGGATTCATCGACGCCAACACCAGCGCCGGCAACCTGTCGAACAACGACGGCGCCCACATGGCAGCCATGCTTATGGTGATCCGAGAGCACCTCCGCTCCCTGCCCGTCGGTCTGGCCGACCGTGGTGACGGCAAGTACGAGGTCGATAGGGCGACGGAGGACCTGCAGGAGTTCGTCACCTCCCTCCGTGCCGCGCGCACCCAGACAGGCCTTCGAGGCTGAGAGACCTCCCGTTCGCCCGGTGCCCGCCTCCGCACTGAGATGGGTACCGGGCATCGTCGCGTCCAACGACGGGCACGGCACCGGTATGCAGCACGCCGCCTGCTCGGAAGCCCGCCAGCGACGTCGTGGCGGGTTAAGCCGACGCGGGACCGCCAACAGGGTGGAGCTCACCCCACCCCACAGGAAAACTCCCGCCCCGGCCACGGCCACGGCTGGCGCCCTCACGCCCGCGAGCAGCGCAATCAGGGGTGGCTGCTGCTTCGGGGGGAAGGATGGTTGGTATGCAGACGCAGTGGGTGTACCAGCTCCGGGACCGCCCGGGCACCGCGGACGTCGACCTCCTGGACCAGGGGCGCGGCCGGCCCCGGCAGACCCTGGCCCGCCAGCGCGAAGGCGCCGACGGCCTGGTCGACGGCTACGTCCTGCAGAGGATCGACGCGCAGCTGCACACCGCCCTCTACAGCTGGGTACTGAGCAGCGCGCCCGACCCGGTGTCGCACTACCTGCTTGAGTTCCTGACCGAGGACCGCCCCCAGCAGAGCCCCTGGTAGGCCGCCCCCGCCCGCCCCAGGACTCCCGCCGGCCCCGGCGCCGGCCACGGCCGAGGCCGGCGCCCTCGCGTCCGTCCGGCCGCCGACCCACCCACCCAGCCGCGGCCGCCGCCAGGCGGACGCAGAGAAGAAGCCCAGCGCAGCGCCCCGCCCGGACACCGACCAGCCCCCACCCACCCGCTCATTCACTCGCTCACACACCAGGCCCGGGGCTCCAGAAGGTAAGTCGGCCCGGTGAGAACCGGTGATTGTTCCGCTGACCAGCCACAACAGCCCGGCGCTGCCGCGACCGCTACACCCCCAAGGCCTGGCCCAAGGCCTGGCCCAACGCCTACCCGAGCGCCTACCCCAACGCCTGTCCCAAACGACGGCCACGGCGGGGCCTGAGAGGCCCCAGGGCGGGCCCGCGGCGAGCTGCTCGACGTCCTGGTCGTCGTCCGGGCGGCGCGGGCCGTCGGCACGGCCTGCGCCCAGGGCCCGGGGTCAGCCGGTTGTGGCCCGCCCGCCCGAAGGGCGCGGCCGGCACCTGCCGGACGCCACCACCAACCGGCAGCCCCCGGCAGGGCCAAAGCCCGACCGACCGAACCGACCACCACCGGGAAAGGACCAGAAGCAGGGGTTGTCTGATTTTCCGTCGCTCCGGAAAGGGGCTCTGAGCTGCGGAAACGGCGATGCCGTCGCGAGGGGTCCGGGGTACGTACGGTGGTATCTGCGGTGGCATCTACGGGACTACCTGCGGTGGTGTCTGCGGTGGTAGCTACGTGGAACGCCGCCCCGGCCGGCCGGGGCGGCCGCGGCGGGCAGGTGGCGCCGTGGCGGGCGCCCGCCGGCTGATGGCCCGAGGTGTGCGTCTCAGGTGCCGGCGGGCGCCCGCCCCCGACGGTAGCGGCCGCCGGGCCACGGGCACCGGCGGCGCGACGGCCGGCCGGGGCACCCGGCGCGCCCTCTGCGGTAATTCGGCCGAGTGGGCCGGAGTTGGCCGCGGCGGGGGGAAGAATGGTTGGCATGCCAACGCAGTGGGTGCATCAGCTTCGGGACTGCCCGGACGCCGAGGACGTCGAGGTCCTGGCCGAGGAGGAAGGCCGGCCCCGGCAGATCCTGGCCCGCGAACGCCCGGGCGCCGGCGGCCTGGTGGACGGGTACGTCCTGCAGAGGGTCGACGCGCAGCTGCGCACCGCCGTCTACACCTGGGTGCGGGCCGGCGAGGCGGAGCAGGTGACGGAGTACCTGCTGGACCTGCTGGCCGAGGTCTGCCCCGTGGAGCGGGCCCGGTAGGGACGGATGCGGCCGGGGGCGGCGGCGGTGGGTGCTCCTACAGTGGTCGCACGATCCGCCTGCTCGTGAGGGAGCGCATCATGCCGGTGACCATTGCCCAGCTGCCCGCCGTTGACCCGCAGGAGCGGCTGCTGCTCGCTGAGAGGGACGATTCCACGTGGGGCGCGGTGCCCGACTCCACCCGGGGGACCACCGACGACTCCACGTGGGGCGTGATCGGCGGCGCGGAGTCGGACGGGCACCACTGCTGAACTACGGACCCGAGACGCTGGTTGGCCCCGGAGGGACTGTTCCCTCCGGGGCCAACTCGCTTTGCTTGCAGGGTGTGTAGGTTCTCAATCTTGATGTCATCTGCCAACGCTGTGACCTGGGCGTTCTTCCGCTGTCTCACGTTGTGTCATCCGCTGGCTGTCTCCGCTGCCGTGTCATTTCCTCAGCACTCCCGTTCGATGCAAGCCGCTGACCTGCGACATGACATCCGCGTGAGACAGGGCCGGAGAAAATGACACGGGATTTGAGAACCTACAGGGTGGTTCAGGCGGCAAATCCGATGTGGGTGACGTAGGAGTAGGCGTCGTAGTCGGAGCCCAGGTCGGTGATGACCTCGTCCCAGATCACGTCGAGCATCTCGGCCGCGGACGGGTCGTTGGGGCCCTTGTCCCAGGCGTCGACCATGTCGTCCCAGGCCCCGCGGACGTTGATGGCCCGGTGGGAGATGTCGCGGCGACGCTTCTCGTCGACGCCGGCCTGGTCGACCGGGTAGATCTCCACCCGGGTCCCGGCGCCGTTGTTGTTCAGCCGGCGCTTCAGGTCCGTCACCACGTTGTGGCGCCGCAGGACCCAGTACGCGGCGTCCAGCATGTCCCGGTTGGCCGCGTTCGGTTTCTGCTTCCCAGCGATCCAGGCTTTCACGGTGCGCGGCGTCGCGGTGATTCCCGCGCGGGCCATCGCCTCGTATCCGGCCTGGCTGCGGGTGAGATAGCGCAGACGCGCATTCAGCCCTCGCTTGGACGTCACCGGCGACGCGACACCGGTGACCAATTCGTCCAGGCCGCGCGCGATGGCGAGCCAGCCGGGAATTCCGGCCGCGCCGTACTTCCCGAATTCCATCCAGCGTCCGGCCATTACTTACCGCCCCCGATGGTGTAGGTGTCCTTCAGTTTCACTTCGGTGACCTTCCGGCCCTCCGGAAAAACGCTGCGCCAGTCACCGACAAGGTGGAGTTCGTCGGTGCCCATCATCTGCACAATGGTCAGTCCGGCCTCTCGGGCCTTCAATCCCTTCCACCACAGATTCGCGAACGCCTGCGCCCGGATAATGTGCATCCAGTCCGGCCTCTTCATTTTATGATTCGCCGTGGAAAGGCCGATCGTGGACACGAACTTGGAATACATCGCCTTCACGTACTCCAGCGTGACGGCGTCGTGCTCGGCAATCGCGGTGTCGCGGGCGGAGCCGAGGGCCTGGCGGAAGTTCTCCAGGATGTTCTCCGTCGAATAGGCCGTCCAGGCCTCGTGGATGACCGGCGCCTCGCACAGCCCCAGCTTCGGGCCGGCCAGGCGTTGGAGCATCCGCATCGTGGAGCTGGTCAGCCACAGCGGACCAGCCTCGTCCCTGCTCCCGAGCGGGTTCGGCAGGCCCGGGTGCTCCCAGGCCGGCGGGGTGACGAGGTAGAGGCCGGCCTGCCGCGGGTCCCACACACCGGAGGTGTCGTGCGAGAGCTTCCCGATCGGCAGGTGGCTCTTGAGGGCGGAGAGGTAGGCGCCGTTCATGTCGAGCGCGGAAACCGTCAATTCCGTCTCGGTGCTTTTGATGAGCGCGGTGTTCTTCCATTTCGGGCGCGCTTCCCACACCTGATCAGCGCTCGCCTTCGAGGCTTTCTTGAGAATATCCGGCAGCGGCGGGTGGTCCGTGTGCTCGTATCGCGCGCCGACCCGGGAAACGGCGAGGAGCGCCATCGCGTCCGGGATGGCCTTCTTCACCAGGGCGGCGGTGGCGGCGTCCACGTCGCCGCCGTGCCGGGCCAGCTCCCGCTCGACCGGACGCCGGATCAGGTCCAGCAGCTCCGCCAGCGAGGCCGGCTCCTGGCGGACCGGAGCGCTGGCCGCGGCGGGCGCCGGCGCGGCCGGGGTGGGCGCAGCGGTGGGTGCCTGCTCGGCCGGGGCCGGCTCGTCCTCGGCCGGGGCCGGCGGGGCGGCGGTCTCGGCGAGGCCTGCGGGGGCGGTGGGCCCGGCGACCGGCGCGGGCGCGGTGTCCGGTGCCACGGCGGCCTGGACGGCCTGCTGGGCGGCGTCGGCAAGGCCTGCGGGCTCCACCGGGGCCGGGGCGGGGGTGCACCAGCCGCCGGCGTGCAGCGGACGGCCCCCGGCCCGGTACGGCGTCGGGCGGGCGCAGCGCACGCACGGCGCGGGGTCGGTGAGGAGCAGCTGGCCGTCGCGGCCGCGATCGAGTTCGACGGCGACGTCCAGGACCACCGCCGGCGCCGCCGTGGCCGCCGGCGCCGGGGCGGCCGCCGGGGCTGGGTCGGCCGCCGGGGCCGGGTCGGTGGGCCGGGGCTTCGCCGGCGCGGGCACGGCCGCAGTCGGCGGGGCCGGGGCGGCGGCGAAGGTGGCGGGGAGGGGCTGGCCGGTGGCGGCCGGGCCGGGCCGGTGGCGGGTGCTGTAGGCCTCGGTGGCGCGGGTGGGGCCGGCCAGCAGGTCGAGGACGGCCAGGCCCCAGTGCGCGGCCAGCGCGTCGACGTCGTCCAGCGTCCACACGGTGGCGCCGGACTGACGGCGGCTGACCTTCTCCTGGGTCAGGCCGATTCCGGCCGCGAGCTGGCCCTGGGTCTCCTCGGTGACCTGGCGCAGTGCCGCGACCGTGATGCGCAGCGTTTGCAGCGTGCTCAGTGACATGGCCTCAGCCTACGCCCATCTCATGCATATTTCCAATAAGGAATGCGAAATATGACTATTTTGGGCTTGTTCGGCGCGGCCTTGGGGCAGCGCCCTGCCGGGCGCAGTGGACCGGGGACCCGGCGGACCCGGGGGCGCCCTCAGGGGCCCGCCCCCGGATGATGTTCGGTGGCATGCTTCAACCCCGGTGATGGCGCAGCGCCGGGCGACCGGTGCGGCGCGGGCTCACACTGGCATCATGACCACCTACACCGGGGATGCCACCGTGTCGGCCGGTGGATCGCAATACCCCTGCCACGCTGACCTGAGCCGCTGGACGGAACCTGTCCCCGCGAGGCCGTTCGCCCGCCCCGACGAGCAGGTCGAGGGCCAGGCGCAGTGGGCCGGCACCATCGTCCTGCAGGACGCGGACGCCACCTTGGCCGTCCGGCACGGCGACGACCGACAGCTGATCATCAAAGGCCCAGCCGCGGCATTCCTCGTGACCGGCTGGAGCCCCGGCTCCACCGAACTGCGGATCCGCGGCAACAGCCACGCCCTACCGTTCTAGGCTCCTCTCCGGTGCCCAGAGCCATAGCGATCGCCCAGCCCTCATCCGGCCCGTCCACGCCTGAGCCCCGCCGAAACCGTCCCGGCCGATCCCAACCACGCCACCCCGGCCGAGCATCGCGCTGGCGCCATCAAGGAGGTGGCCAGACGTCAGGAGGCCGGCCGGGTGCCCGGTCGCGCCAGTCCAGCTGCCGAGCGGGGACCTGGCGTACCTGGCCGCCTCCCAGGCGACCATGACGACCGAGCCGACAGCGAGAACGAAAACGCGGGCGCCCCAGGTGGCTCGGGCCTGCCCGAGCCACCTGGGGCGGTGGAAGCGGCTACACGGGGTCGATGGCGATCGGGATTTCGACCTGGGGTTGCATGATCTCAAGGCGAGGAGCGAACGCCCGAACCACGCGATCGTAAATGTCGGAAATGTCGGGCGTCGTGATGGTGATGACCAGCGCGTAGGGAATGCTGCTGGAAGCGCCATCGGCGTCCGCAAGGCGGCTGACGTGGTGCAGATCGAAAGCCGGGCGGTGAAGCTTCGATGCCTTATAGGGCTTGCTCTTGTGCTTCACCGTTTCCCACTTGTGGGACGCGTTACGAAGCGTCTGCTCGGGCACGTAGTCGCCGAGCTGGAAGAACGAATCTGACTTCGGATGAATGCTCTCCGGCTTGGCCCGTACATCAGCATGCGGCCGGAACGTTGGTTCGATGCCACTTGCCGTGTAGCTGCCTGGGGCACGTGGATCAGTAGCACTCGCGATGCAATAGGTGGCGGAGATGGTAACCCATCCTTCGTCGACACCTTCAGGAAGCGGAATCGGCATCCTGATGTACCGCTTCGGCTCGATAGTTCCCTGGTAAACGACGCGCACCGACCGGTCGGGGCACAGGACAAAGGGATCAATATCGGAAGGGAGTCTTCCCCATCCCGGCTCACTGGAATCTTCGTAGATTCCAACATCGGCGGAATGTACGAGAAGTGCCTTAAGAGCAAGCGGGCTGATCTGTTCGCCGAAATGAGCACGGATTCCGGCGGCCAGCCGAAGGGCCGACGGGGCTGCAAAGCTGGTACCGGCCGACTGGATTAGTCCGTTCGTCTTCGCCTGTGCGGGAGCAAAATAGAACGGTTCGTATTTGTCACCCCCAAAGTGCAGCAGGTCAGGTTTGACCATCCCGGGGCTGCGCCCCGGCCCTACTGCACTGTAGGAAGCTCGGCTCCAAGCGTCGCGGCGGCTATCGGCTGCGCCAACAGCCAATGCATTCACGCAGTCGGAAGGGACCTGCACGCGGGCGTTTCCAGATTCCCGGTCCAGGGCGCCGTTGTTTCCGGCGGCGATGGTAAAAAGGGTTTTCCCATTCGCCAAGCATGCGTCGATGGCTGCGGTCCATGAATGGATTTCATCGTCTTCGATAGGCAACTCGGGCCCGAGGCTCAGGTTGGCGAAGGCGTACTCGCCGGTGGCGAGGACATCGGTGATGCGCCGCAGCGTGTGGTACAGGGCGAGGGGCCCGTCTTCCGGGTTGACGACGCCGTAGTGGTCCACGTAGGCGTAGGGCCGGGGTACTACCTGCCCGGGTGTCAATGGTCCGAAGAGCGCGGCCGAAGTGACGCTGTGACCGTGCAGGCGCAGTCCCTCTCCCTCAGGACCGGCTGGGACCTCTCCGGAGAAGGAAGCCCAGTCGAGCACGGAACTGTCACTCTCAAGGCCGCCGTCAAACACTGCCATTCGCAGCTCGGGATCAACTGGCGGTTGGGTGGGCAGCACGACTCCCGCCAGGCCAGGGGTCGCCATTGTGCGCTCCATGGGGTGGAGGGCACGCAGCCGGGGCATAGGGCGTATTACTCTGACGAACGAGAAAGATGTCAATTCGTCAGCCTGGTCGGCGGGAATTCGGATTGCAAGGAACGCCAATCCTGGGACCCTCACCATTCCACCGTGTTCAGCATGGGCGCCGAGTCGGCTGATGTAATCTTTGAAACTGGAGATGATGACTTCGGATGCCGGGTCAGGAAGGTGAAGAGCAACTTCAAAGAGATGCTCTTCTTGGTTCAGGTTCCCCAGGCTACGCTGTCTCTCCTCGATCGTCGGGGATCGAAATGATTCGATCTGCCGGATCTCCGATTCAGCCCCGAAGGAACCGCGCTCCCCGAGGCGGCGTGCGAATGCTTCAAATGCCGTGCGGCTTCCGGCGACGAACAGCTCACTTGTTTCCATCGCCTCCGGGTCACCTTGACGTGTCCACTTATCCGGCGTCACCGAAGCACTGCGCGATCCGACATAGCCCAACTGGAGGTCGCGCAGGAGGTCTTTCGGGTGGAACGTCTTTGCAAGAAATTGGGGGTGCAAAGTGACGACGCCCACGACCCGTCCGTCCGGGCAAGCATCCGGCGGAAGAGAATTGAAGTTGCGGACCGCCGATTCCACCTGCGGCTTCAGCCGCGCCTGGGCCTCTTCCAGCGTGTAGGGGAGGGATTTTCCGCCTCCCCCGCCACGAACGTTGATGCTTTCGACGAGTCGCTCGCCGCGGCCAAGCAGGAAGTTACGCGGTTTCTCCGGCACTGTCTTCCCCCACCTCGGCGCCCTTCGGGCGGATCCGCCCCCGGATCGTGTCGCGGCTCACCCCTGTCAGATCGTGAGCACGCCGTTGCGATACGTGATCAGTCTGCACCAGCTGCACAGCGATGCCAAGGCGATCCGAGAAACTCAAGCGGCGCAGCCGGTCTTGAGCGGCACCCAGCAGTGCTTCCTCAACCGGCTGGTCTGAGAGGACAGCGCGGCGGCGTGCGCCCATCACCAGGCGCTCGGCGTCAGCGTACGAAGCTCCCTCAAGTGCGCGAGCCAGCACCCGCACGATCTCGTCGCCGGGCTCCAGTCCTGTCGTCTGGGCCAGGGAGATCTGCAGCTCGTCCGGCCCGGGTAGGGGGAAGTCGACCACCACATCGAAGCGTCGCCACACGGCAGGGTCGAGGAGATCGGCGTGGTTGGTCGCCGCGAGCAGAAGTGAAGAGGCTGGCCAGTCGTCGATCTCCTGGAGCAGGACGGTCACCAGGCGCTTGAGTTCGCCGACCTCAGCGGCGTCATCCCGGCGCTTGGCCACGGTGTCGAGTTCGTCGAGCAGCAGTACCGAGGGACTGCTCTTGGCGTAGTCGAGTACCTTGCGGATGTTGCCGCCCGTCCGGCCCAGATAGCTGCTCATGACCGAGGAGAGGTCCAGGACCAGCAAGGGTCGGCGCAGCTCGGCAGCCAACCAGCGTGCTGCCAGGGTTTTGCCCACGCCAGGGGGCCCGACGAAGAGCCCTGTCCGTGTGGGCACGAGGCCGGCGCGTTCTAGCTTCTCGGTCTTCAGATGTTCGTCTCGCACCTGTTCGACCGCCCGCTTGACGACAGGCGCGAGGACCGGCGGCGTGGCAGGGCCCAGGAAGTCTGTCCTGACCAGTGGGAGCCGGCTGTCCATGTCCAGGGGCACAGGCGCCGCGTTGCCCCGGCCGCGCAGAGGCGCATCCGTCGTCGGCGCCTGCTGCAGAAGCTCCCGAAGGGAAGCGGCAAGGGAGGTATTGCTCAGTCGGTAGCGGTGGGCCATTCGCTGGATCAGCGCCTGGACGTCCTGGGAACGACCGGCCAGCGCCATCCGCGCAAGGTGGACTAGATCCTTGTCATAGGCAATTGGAGTGTCCACCACATTGCCCTGGGATGCCTTCACCACGGTATAGACCCTATCGTAGAGTGGACGAAAACTGGGGAGAATCGCAAAAGGTAGTCCACTGACCCATCCCAGTGTGGCAGGCTCCGCCACTTGGCCACTCCCCGGGGCTGAAGCTCCTCGTGGCCCACGTCCACCTCACTACTTTCGAGGGGTCCCTACGGGCCAACCTCGAACTTACTTACGCCCGCAAGAAGTTGGAACCAGCTCCTGACCAGCCAGGAGGCGTCCTGCACGGCCAGCTACGCTAGCCCGTCCCACAGACACTGAACGCCCCCAAAGGGCAAAGGTCGGGCGCTGCCCTGCGCCGACTACTAAAGCTCCCGCGGGGCGCCTGAGCGCTCCCGGCTACGCCAAAGCCGACACCGGGTCAGACAGGCGGCGGGACGCGGACCTCTCCGTAGGCACGAGGTGGACGTCCGAATGCACGGTTCAGCTGGCCGCCGGGTACCCGAGGCACCCAGGCCCGCCGTCAACGTTGGCACCCTCGCCAGGCAGAAGGCAACGACGGACACACGAGACCCAGCCCATGCTGCCCGACCGGCTCTACGGCCGTCGGAGCGTCCCTCAGCCCGCGACCCGGAGCCGGGTCGGGCCGGCCTTCGGCGGCGCCTTCTGGTAGTCAGGAATGAGGATCGGCGGGACCCCTTCGCGGGCAGCCCGGGCCATGGCGGCCTGCATCTCCAGCTCGGTGTTGTAGCCGGCGATCGCGGGGTGGAGGCGGTAGCGGTAGCCCTTGCGCAGGACGAGACCGCGCTCGACGAGCAGCGTCATGCTGCGGCTGACGACGGACGGCAAGATCTGCAGTTCCTCGGCGATGTCCTGCTGGGTGAGGGGGACGACGCCCCCGGGGTTCTGCTTGTCGACCATGACCGACAGGATGTTCGTCGCGGTGGGCGTCAGCTCCAGGCGGCGCAGGATGCCGAAGAGGTCGGTGACCATCAGCATGCGGTCGACTCCTTGTCCTCGTTCCGAGCCGGGGCGAGCCCGACGGTGTCGGGGAACCCGTTCTCCAGCGCCAGGGCGCGGAGCTCGTACAGGAAGGCCTGCTGCTCGTCCCCGTTGCCTTTGTACGCGATGAGGGGGTTCAGCTGCCACACCCCCCGGCCGACACTGCGGATGTAGTTGCGCGCGGCAAGGTGCTTGAGAGCGGGGCTGACACTGCTGCGGTTGCTGCCGATCTCCTCGGCGATCTCGCGCTGGATGGCGTGGGCGACACCGCGCTCCGCCCGGCCGACGATGTTGGACAGCACCGCGCACTGCAGCTTCGTCATGTCGCCCGACATGAGGGCCTGCGGCAGGACGTAGCGGGCGAAGTACCGGCTCAGCAGGGCGTAGCCGTCGGCGCCGAGGACCTCGTGCGGGGCGCGGCGGTAGAAGCGGGTGCGGGCCTCGTAGACGTCGCGCGGGACGTTGCCGGCGTAACCGCGGACGATTTCAGCCGCGAGGTCGCGCTGGTTCTGAACGCCGGCGGGCTCCAGCCTCGGCCTGCGACCGGGCTGCGGGCTACGCCGGGTGCCGGGTGCGCGCTGTGCTTCCGCCAAGGCCTTGATCCTTTGCTAGTGGTGGCAGCAGGCTACACGTCCTTCGCAGTGGTGCGAAGGATGCTGCACCCGTGTGCGAAGGACGTGTCGCAGGGGGTGCCGTTGGAGTCCGGCCCTGGGCAGTCGGTGGGCGCACCTGAGGCTACGAACACGACCCAATGCTTCGCAATGCTGCGAAACATTGGGTCGTAATGTCGGCCTCCCGTGGCATCCAAAGGTGCCTAGTGTCGGTGGGCAGCAACCTTTGAAATTCCAAGCTCGCAGGTCAGAGCGGCTTTCCGCTCCCGCCCCTCTTACCTAAAGAGGCCAGCCCGCGGCACGGCAAGCACACCACCCATACCCAGCAGTCGCCATGGTCGGGACCTGCCGGCCACACGGTCCGTTACCTGAACTTCCGGTCCGAACCCAGCAGAACAACCCCAGCCGGCACGGGGTCAGCCCCTGCTGGCTGCGGGCCGGGCAGCACCGGGCGGCATGATCCCCTAGCCACCTGCCCACGGCACCACACATCTCCCGGTGCTCCCTGCCGCACCACAACGCTCTGGCCCGCCGTCCGGCCGCGTCAGCACCGACGGCAGGGGCCGCCCCGGACAGCATCGAACGCCACGACGATCCGCACCGAGCCCACGGACCACGGGCCCCGGATCGCCCGTGCAGACCCGCTTGAAGGCGGCGGGGGTTCAGTCACCGGGCGGATGGAAGCTGCACGGGCCCTATCGCGCCCGACCCTTCCGCGGGCCGTTCAGGAGTCAGGGGCCTGATAGGTGGCTTCGATCTCCAACCGTGCGATCAAGGCTGAGGCTTGCGACGCGCGCTCGGAGCGCTCATTGGCCAGTGCGACGAAGCGGGCGACGACCACGGCCTCGGCCTCACTGAACAGGTTCCGGCTTTCCTCCGCAGCCGTGGCGACGGCCTGGGCCCGCTCGTATGCCCGCCTCGCCTCCACGAACTCCGGTCCCACGACCTCAATGTGTCCGGCATCAGCAAGACGTCGAAGCCCGGCCCGCGTCTCGTCGGCTGGCATGTCGAACTCCCGGATGAACCACTCCACGTCGCCGATGTCGTCGCACACGTCGTTCAACCACCGGCACCGCACATAAAGACCCAGGTCAGCGAGGGACAGGCGGCGGTCGGTGATGGGGGTGTGTGACACGACAAGGGTGTAGTCCCCGCCACTGTCCGTGGTGATGGCGCTGATGGGTGGCACCGATTCCATCTTGATCCAATCTTGAGAAGCCTGCGAGGCCCGTGATCGCCCCGTGCGGGGGCGATCACGGGCCCGGAGTGGTCGTTGGAGCCAGGAGGGTCCTGCGACCGCCAGAGGGGCCGTCAGGACCCTATCCCTGCGGCTCTACAGGCCGAGTTCGGATCCCAGGTTGCTGGTGCGCGACCATCCCCGGGTGTCGGTGTCGTCCTGGCCGTCGTCGTCCCAGCCGAGTTCGGTGCCGCGCTCGGCCGAGATGGTGCCCAGGCCGATCGCCCCGGTGCCGTGGAGGGCGGTGGTGGGCCTGCGGTCGCTGGTCTCGGTGTCGCGGGCCATGTCGACGAACTGCGAGTAGTGGAGCTGCGCGCCGACCGAGATCGTGGCCTGGGGGCCGTTGCGGTGCTTGCCGACGATGAGGTCGGTCTCGCCGGCGCGCGGGGACTCCGGCTCGTAGGCGTCGGGGCGGTGCAGCAGGATCACGATGTCGGCGTCCTGCTCGATGCTGCCGGACTCGCGCAGGTCGGAGACCGCCGGCTTCTTGTCGTTGCGCTGCTCGGGCCCGCGGTTGAGCTGGGCAAGCACCACGATCGGCAGCTGCAGTTCCTTGGCGAGCAGCTTGAGGCAGCGGCTGATGTCGGAGACCTCCTGCTGGCGGTTGTCCTGGCTGCGCTTCTTGCTGCCGCCCTCGATGAGCTGCATGTAGTCGATGACGACCAGGGCGAGGTCGGGCACCCGGGTCTTGAGCCGGCGCAGCTTGGCCTGGATCTCGGGCAGGCCCTTGGCGCTCTGGTTGATGTGGAGCTGGGCGGCGCGGTAGCGCTCGACGGCGGGGGCCAGGCGCTCCCATTCGTTGTCGGTGAGGGTGCCGGCGCGCAGGTGGGCGAGGCTGACGCGGGCCTCGGCGGACAGGGCGCGCATGTTGAGCTCGGTGGTGCTCATCTCCAGGCTGATGAAGGCGGCCGGGCGGCCGGTGCCGTCGACGGGCCGGCCGGCGCTGGTGCGGGGCATGGTGCAGGCCCGGGCGAAGTCCAGGGCCAGGGTGGACTTCCCGATGCCGGGGCGGGCGGCGACGATGATGACCTGGCCGGGCTGCCAGCCGTGGGTGAGGGCGTCCAGGTCGGCGAAGCCGGTCGGCACACCGTAGACACCCTGCCGGCTGCCGGCGGCCTCGATCTCGTCGAGGGTGGCGCCGATGGTCTGGTCCGGCAGCTCGAAGTCGTCCTCGCGGCCGCGGGTCTCCATCACCTGGGCGATCTCGGCGGCGGCGGCCGCGACGATCTCGTCCACTTCGCCTTCCGCGGCGTAGCCCATGCCGGCGATGCGGGTACCGGCTCCCACCAAGCGGCGCAGCACGGCCTGCTCGCGCACGATCTCCGCGTAGTACTCGGCGTTCGCCGCGGTGGGCACGGAGTTGACGAGGGTGTGGAGGTAGGCGGGTCCGCCGACACGGTCCAGCTCGGCGCGCTTGCGCAGTTCGTCGGCCACGGTGATGGGGTCGGCCGGGTCCCCCTTGGCCACGACGGCCAGGACCGCGTGGTGGATCAGTCCGTGGGCGGGGCGGTAGTAGTCGTCTGGCTTGAGGATGTCGGTGACGTCCGCGAGGACGTCGTTGCTCATCAGGAGGCTGCCGAGGACGGCCTGCTCCGCGTCCAGGTGCTCGGGCTTGCCGCCGGGCGGCACCCGCTCGAAGGCGGCCTGGGGCTCGGGGGCGTCGGCGGGGCCGGCCTTCTTGCGGGCGCGGCGGCGCGGCGCCGGGGTCGGCTCCTGGGCCGGATCGTCCTGCGGGTCCGGCTCGGCGGTGGTGTCGCTCCAGTCGTGCGGCTCGGCGGTGCTCTGGCTGGGTACGCTCATGGGGAACTCTCCTTCGAATGGATCGGGTTCATCGCGGCGGCCGGGCCTTCTCAGGGGTCCCCGGCCGCCGTCTGCGTGCGGTCAGATGTTCGGCGAGGCCAGACTCGCCAGCAGGTCACTCACGGACCGGGCCGGTGCGCCGTCCGGCGGCGCGGCCGCAGGCGGTACAGCCGGCCCGGCGGCGGGCGCCGGAGCCTGACCGGCCTGGACCGAGGCCCGCAGCGCCGCGATGTGCGCGGGCATCGGCGCCTTCTTCCGGGTCGGATCCACCGGCGGCACACCCTGCGGCCGGGCCGCCGGCTTCGGCTTGGTGAACGGCACCTTCGACTTGCCGGCGTGCAGCTTCAGGTCGTCGCCCCACTGCGGCAGCTCCCGGGCACGGTCCACCACCCACCACAGCGGCCGAACCGCCAGCAGCTGCTCGGCCTGGGCCAGCAGCTTGGCCCGGTCCAGCGCCACGCCGCCGAGAGCCGCCTCGTAGGCAGCCAGCACCTGCTCCGTGGGCGAAGCCGCCATGTCCTGCGCGCGCTGCGCCGGAACGGGCGCGGCTGTGTCGCCGTTGTCGGCGGGCGCCGGCGCAGCCGGGTCGTTGTGGTCCTGCGAAGCAGCGATCTCTCTCGTCCGAGGCGCCGGAGCCACCTGCGGCTCCTGCACATCGGCGGGAGGAGAGAGAGTCTTCTCACTCCGTGAGGAGGAAGTGGTCTTCTTATGCGGCGGATTTCCCTGCGCAGGAAAACCCTGCGCAGGGAAATCCGTCTTAGGTTCTGACCTGGGCGTTTGTCCGGGACCATCCAGAGGCGGATTTTCCGTCCCTGGCTCTGACCTGCGGTTTTGCGGATCGGCCGGTTCGGGCGCCCCAGGGGCGCCCGCCTGGTCGTCAGGGGCGGGTTCGGGGGCCTGGCTGGACCAGGGCGCGGGGGCTTCCAGAGACATCCCGTCAGGCATGTCCGTGATGAAGAACAGGGTCTCGCCGAGCTGCCCCAGCTCGTTGCGAGCCCGGTCCCGGTGCAGGTAGCCGTACTTCTCCAGCTCCCACAGAGCGGTCTGCAAGGCGTCCTTCTTCTCCGGGCCTCCGGCGATCAGCGCCGCCATCGAGATCCCGAAGCCGTCCTGGTGGCTCATCATCTCCACCAGCAGGCCCCGGGCCCGCCGGCTGATCCGCTTGTCACGGATGGCCCGGTTGTAGACCCGGGTGAAGTCACGCTGGATGATGTCGGCCGCCATCGGCCCACGGTGAATCCGACCAGTGAAGCCCTGGCGCGTCGTGCTCGTCTTCACAGAGCCACCGCCGATCCGGCGGCGGGCATCAGGAGCAGCTCGGCCTGGACAGCGGGCAAGGTGGGGATTGTAGGACGGGCCAGAGTGACATGGCCATTCCGCAGAGTGACGGTGGTACGCAAGCGGGTTGCTCTACCTCTCCGCCGCTGCCGGCCCGCCCGTACCAGAAGTCGTTCGCCCGGTCGGATGAGAGATGGGTGTCTCTCGCACCGAACCGGGGAAGCCTGGTACCGTCGAACAGACAACGGCCCCCTGCAAGGGGCTTGTATACGGCAAGCGGAGCGGCCCAAATCTTGGCGGATGTGGGGCCGCTTTCGCGTTTTCTGGACTGGGTGACGACCACAGAGTGGACATCCTGTCGAGCCTATCCCTGCTAGGGGGTGGGCTCGCTGGCTTTCGCGGCGTGTCTGCAGGCTGGCATCAACTTGGGATCACCCTGCTGTCGAAGCCGCGGGCGCGGAGCCGTTCATAGGCCCCAACTGCCGCAGCGGATACATCCTGCCTGACGATGAATCCCTTCTTCGGGTACTCGACCAGGCGTTGAAGCGTTCCCACGAGCATGTCTACGACGGTCTTGACGCTTCCGATCCTGTCAACGTATTCGCTCAGGGTCACTGGTTCAGAAGCGCACACCACATCTACCCCTGGCCACGTCTTCATTGCGGTGGCGAGACTCCGGCGCTGCTCGTATGGCTTCGAGACGAGCAGGACGGAGGTTACTGGTGCACCAGCGGCTTGCAGAACCTCGCGCGAGAACCGAAAGTTCTCGGCGGTGTTGGTCGCACGCGTCTCCAAGAGGATCGCCGAGCGGGGAACGCCGAGCGATACTGCATGCTCCCCGTAGTGGACCGCCTCCCCACGAGGGAAGCGCTTCACGGTGGTGGGACTGTTGGAGCCACTGAAGACGATGAGCGGTGCCATCTTCTCGAAGTAGAGCTGTGCGGAGTGTGTGGCCACGCCAAGGTCGTGGCTACCCAGACCGATAATCACCGAGCACGGTCGGATTTTGTGGTGAAGCTGGTGGTAGTCCCACAGCAACTGAGCATCGTCCCAGGCATCCTGTGAGATGTCCGGACGCGTTCCCACCATCACTTGGCCTGCTCATCTGCCGGGCTGGTGAACGTGCCCCGCACTGCGGCCGCAGGTGTGTCCAAAGCGGCAGCGATCTCCTCCCAGGAACTGCCCTGCTCTACTGCGGCCTGTACGAGCAGACCCTGTTCTTGTAGGACCCCCCGCGTGATCGCGACCCCAAGCGCTAGCGCCGCGAGAGGGTCGGCTGCGGTCGTGGGACCGATGTCCTGCCGGCGACCGAGCACACGCGCGACGTGGGCGTCTCGGCGGTGGACCATCGAGATGAGCGCGACTGGCGGCACGTCGGCAGGCGCTGCGATGTGTGCCGTGTCAATGGCGCGCGGGCGGCCTTCACTGGGCATGCGAGTCTCCTACTGCAGAGTCAGGGATGAGGAAGTTGTACTCCCACGAAAAGCGGCTGGCCGAGTGCACGCCGACTGCGTACTCGATCACAGTGCCATCTGCGGTGTAAGTCGTCCGCTGGAGCACCATGACGGGCTCCCCAGTGGGCAGTTCGAGCTCCGCAGATTCGGCTGGCGTCGGCATCCGCGCGTAGAGCTCCTCGGTCATCTGGTGCGGTTCCAGGCCCAGTTCGAGAAACACTCCGAAACCGCCGCCTTTGCCTGCCGGCCCCGGGGTGGGGTCCTCCAGCCGTGTGCCCTCGACATGCTGCACCTTGTAGTAGCTGGTCAGCGTGTGTGTAGGGACTCCTGCCTCCCTGACCAGACGGGCCCGACTCACAACCTCGGTTCCTTCAGGTACGCCGAGTCCCGCCGCGACAGCCCGGGACGCCGGTAGGCGGGAGACCACCTGTGTCTGGTCGTTCCGGTTGTACTCGCGGCCGCTGGCGACTCGGTCGGCGATGAAGGCCACCTCGCCGCGGTCGCGCCACTTGGCTTTGTCGTAGCGCTGGATGCCAAGGCGCTTCAGTGGGAGCTGCTCACGCGCGTACACGCCGCCGCCCTGGCGGCTCGTGACGACGCCGGCGGACTTCAGACGCAGGACGGCCTGCCGCACTGTCTCCGGCGTGACGCCGTAGCGCGCGACGAGCTGCTTGGTTGTCGGCAACTTCTCGCCAGGGGCGATGTCGCCCGAGTCGATGGCAGCCCGCAGGTCATCGGCGATCCGTCGGGATGCTGGGCGCGGGTCGGGCGGTGTCGTCATGGCGCTAGGTTAGCTCACTTTCGACATTTCACCAGTGATCCTGACGCTACTTCACTGGTGAAAAGTCTCAGACTTCACCAGTGAAGCTCTTGACTCGACTGAGGGTTGCTGCGTACCTTCATTCCGTGACGAAGTTCACCAGTGAAGTTGGTGAAGTTTGCCGCGCAGTACGAAACCGCAGGTAGTCGCCGCCCGAGTGGGCGTTGGGTAGCTCCACCAAACCCTCGCGACTGCCACGCAGCGCCGATGCGCTGTCCCCTCGTCAGGCACCGGGATCTCTCGGGCGGCCTGGAGGGCGGACAAGGCACCGCCATGCAGCCTCATCTACCTCCGCATCATCCGAGGAGCCCTCCATGACCACCAGGACCGCGATCCCCACCGCTCAGCCGCGCAAGCGTCAGACCTGTACGAAGAACATCAGCTGCAGGCCGGCCCTCCTCCTCTCGGAGCTGCCCCCCACGCTGGTCGAACTCACCCCCCGCGCCGAGCACCTGGCCTGCCCCGACTGCAACACGTGGTGCCCGCTCACCACCGACAAGACCACCAAGCAGTGGAAGCTGGTCCCGCACCACATCCTCCCGGCCGGCACCCCCGGCGCCCGCCGCTGCATCAACTCCAACCGCCTCTTCGAGATCGACATGCCGATCACGGTCTGGCAGCAGCGGCGCGCCGAGGCCGTCGCGGAGGTGGCCTCCCGCCGTCCGACCACGGTGCTCAAGAAGGTGAAGGCCCCGCAGCCGCCCGCGGTTCTTCACATCGCGCAGCGCCGCTCGGACGACCCGGTCGGGTCCGACAAGCAGCGCGCCAAACGGCGCACCCGGGAGTGGGACGCCGCTCGCGTCGACGTGCTCGTCACGGACGCCCTGCGCCAGCACCCGCTGTACGGCGCGAAGGGCCCGATCTTCTCGCTGCCCCTGCCTGACGGCGTGCCCACGGAGCCGCCCCGGAAGCAGCGGAAGCAGCGGAAGGGTCGCCTCGCCGCCTGACATCACCAGCACGAACCGCCACGGCCGCCGCCGACCCCGAGCACGACGGGGTGGGCGGCGGCCGTGGCTGCTCGTACGCAGCACAGAGCAGCAGTGAGGCCCCCAGGGATGCAACCCGGGGGCCTCGTTCGGTCGCACCACCCACCGCAGTAGACGAGAGGAAACGACCTGTGGACACCATCATGGCACTCTCCGTCGGCACCCCGAGCAACACCGGCGGCGACTTCGACGAGCTGTACGGCCGCTACGCCGGCCGGCTGCTCGCGGCCGCCGCCGAGCAGATCGCCGCGATCGCCCCGGCCGCCGCCGACCTTGACGAGGACCTGGCCGAGCAGGTCTGGGACGCGGTCGAGGCCGGCCACTACCCCGAGGGCCGCCGCGGCCTGGAGGGCCTGCTGGTCCTGCTGCGCGACAAGGTCCGCCGGGTCCGCGCCCGGGCGGCGGCTGCCAGCGACGCGATCCGCGAGGCCGTCATCGACCTGGACGACATCGCCGACGAGCCCGTCAGCGTGATCGGCACGCTCCGGCCGCTCCCGGCCACGGTCTCCGCCGCCGTCGCCACCCTGCGCGCCCTCCCGCTGGCCGGCTGACCGCGATGGCCTCCGACGCCCTGATCCAGCTCCTCGCCGCGAAGACCGCCGCCCGCCTCGCCAAGGCCAGCGCCAAGGCGGCCGCCCAGGCCCTCAAGGCCGCCACCCTCAAGGGCGGTGGCAAGTGAGCGCCGCCCAGCACACCCCGAACACCAGCTACGACACGGACCTGATGCTGCGCCTCTCGCGGCAGGCCACCTCCCGCACCGTCCACCGCCGCCCCGACGAGGCCGCCCCGGCCCGCGAGCCGCAGACGACGGCGCCCGCGCCCGCGCAGCCCGTCTCGAAGTAGCGTCCCGCCCCCCTGCGCCGCCGGCTCCGGTCCGGCGACGCCGATCCGAGAGGACCACGCCCGTGATGACCACCGAGGAGTACGACGCCTGGCAGGCCGGCCTGGCGCGGATGCACGCCGCCTACGAGGAGGCCGACCAGGCCGAGTACGCCACGTACATGGACGAGCTCGACGCCCGCGACGGCCGCGAGTCCTGACGTCGGTTGTTGTCGTTCGCCGCCGCGCCCACCCCCGAGGTCCGGGGCCGGGTGCGGCGGTGTTCGACGGTGCCCGACGCACCGCACTCCCCAGGCACCCCGGCCACTCCGGCCGGAACGCCTCTCCCCTATACAGGAGGACCCCGTGAGCAAGCCGACCCGGACCACGCACCTCGGCGTGGAGCACCTTCCCGACCCGCTGGAGCAGCTGGTGGAGCTCGGCCGCTGGCTGGACGACCCGGCCCGACGCCTGACCTGGCGCACCGCGCGCAAGGAGCGGGCCGCGGCCGCCACCGACGCCGACCGCGCCTACGACGAGGCCCGGCGGCCGAGCCTGGCGATGGCGGCCGCCCACATCGCCGACGTCCAGGAGCAGCTGGAGCTGGCCAAGGGCCGCGCCGGCCTGCTCGCCCTGGTCGAGGAGTTCGCCGAGCGGATGCGCCTGCGGGCCACCGCCACCGTGCACCGGCCCGACCCCGACCACGGCGACGAGCAGCCCCTGCGGCTGCTGGCCACGCGCATCAGCAGCCCGAGAGCTGCTCGCCGCTCTGGAGGCCGACTTCGTGTACGCCGACGAGGCACACCGCAGCGCCGAGGCCGCCCTCGGCGAACTGCTCAGCCGCCGCTTGGCCGTGGAGGCCACCGGCGTCCCCGCCGACCTGCGGTGCTGGGCCGAGCAGCTGGAGTTCGCGCTGACCGTCGTCCAGAGCGCCTCCACCCGCGCCTGACCCGAGCCCTGTTTCGGGTCCGGCCGTCTTCCCTTCGCCGACAGCGGCGGCCGGCTTCGGACACGCGAGATCGCGTTTCGGGAGCACCGGCCGCCGTTTCGGCACCACCCGAACGAGTCCTTCCGGAGGCCCCTGTGACGATCACCGACATGCCGCCGACGGCGGCCCTGCCCGGCCCGGCGCGCCCCGCGCCGGGCCCCGTTTCGGCACCGCCCGCCCCCGTTTCGGGAGCAGCTGACACCGTTTCGTCCGCACCGTGGAGCGCTTCGGAGACGGCCGAGCCCGTTTCGCCCGCGCCGTCGGCCGGGCGGCTGACCCTCCCGCAGAAGGGGGCGGCCGCTGGCATCGTGGCGGCCGCGCTCGCCCTCGCGGGCATCGGCCTCTACCTGAGCTTCGGGCACGTCGCCGCCTTCGCGTTCGACCGGCTGCACTTCGCCTCGCTGGGCAAGGGGCAGCTCTTCGCGGTCGGTGTCGACACCGGGATCATGGTGATGATCGCGGTCGACCTGCTGATGGCCTGGCTCAAACGCCCCATCGGCTGGATCCGCTACCCGGTGTGGCTGCTCACCGCCGCGACCGTCGTCCTCAACGCCGCGAGCGCCGCCCCGCAGGGCCGCGGCTGGCGGCTGCTGGACTACGTCGCGGCCGGCGCCCACGGTGTCGTCCCGGTGCTGTTCATCATGGTGGTGGAGGTCGGCCGCGACTCCATCGACCGCATCGTCCGTCCTGAGCAGGTGGAACGCGACTCCATCCCGCTGATCCGCTGGGTGCTCGCCCCGATCGCAACCCCCCGGATCTACCGGCGGATGCGGCTGTATGACGTGCACTCCTACCCGGAGATGGTCCGCCGGGACCAGGACCTCATCGCCTACGAGGTGTGGCTCAAGCGCAAGCACGGCGGCGACCTGGGCAAGGCCACCGAGGACGAGCTGCTGCCGATGACGATGGCCCCGCACGGCTACACCGTCGCCCGGGCGCTGGCCATGCCGGACGACCAGGACCGCGCGGCCGAGGACCGCGCGGAGGAGGCCGAGCGCCGGCGCCTGGAGGCCGACACCCGCCGCAGGCTCGCCGAGACCCAGGCCCAGGCCGAGGCCCTGCGCGCGGACGGCCAGGTCGAGACGGTGCGCGCCCAGGTCCAGGGCGCCACCGGCCAGGCCCGCGCCCACGCCCAGGCGCAGGTCACGGCCGCCGAGCGGGCCGCCCGAGCGGAGGAGGAGGCGCTGGAGACGGCGGTGATGGCCGAGGCCAAGGCCCGCACCGCCGCCGCCCAGACCCAGGAGGCCGCCGAGCGCAAGGCCAGGGCCGACCTCGACCTGGAGGCCGCAGAGCTGGAGCAGCGCGCCGCCGAGAAGCGGCGGGAGGCCGCGGAGGCCGACCGGATCGCCGCCGCCGAGACCCAGGCGGTCGAGACACAGACCATCGCCGAAGCCCGCCTCGCCGCCGCCGAAGCGAACCGGTCCGCTGCCGAAACGCTGAAGGGCGCCGCCGAAACCCGGCTCGCCGTCGCCGAAACGAACCGCCTCGCGGACGAGGAGCGGGCGGCCCAGGCGGCCGCTCTCGCCGCCGTCGAGCAGTCGAACCTGGACGCTGCCGAAGCGGTTCGGGCTGCTGCCGAAATCCGGCTGGCCGCTGCCGAAATCGAGCGGGCCGCGGTCGAAGCGGAGGACGTCGCCAAGCTCCGGCCGCGCGAGCGGGCGGTGCGCAAGGTCGCCCGGATGATCCTCGCGCTCGCCGACCCCGACGCCGACGCGGTGTGGCCGGCGGACCTCCCGCTGGCCGACATCCAGCGCGAGCTGGAGGTCTCCTCCGCCAGCACCGCGTCCGAGTACCGCCTGGAGGCGGGAGAGCTCATCGCCGCCGGCTACCGGCCCTGACCGGCCGGCGCCCAGGAGTGACAGTGCCGGACGGAGGCGCCTGAATCGCCCCCGTCCGGCCCGTCCATCCAACCACGCCGACTACCCCCACCGGGGTGAAACCGCACGTCAAACCGCTTGTCACGTCCGGCTGTTCGTAGCCGTCGCCGACCACCCCGATCCCGGGGTGGGTGCGGGGGCGGTCACGGCCGTCCGGCCGCTACCGAGGACGCCGCCCGGCACCTGCCCGGCGGCCCGACTCCCGTTCGGAGGGACATGTTGAGTACTCCCGCGCAGCCGCCGGCCTGGCGGCGCAAGAGGGATTCGAAGCGCTCGGAGGACAGCGCACGGCGGGTCGCGGCGCACCAGGTGCGGCTGCGGTCGGCGGCTGCGGCCGGCGGCGCGAAGGCCGCCGCTGAGGCCGAGTGGGACATCGTCCGCAGGGTGATTGCAGGCCTGCCGGAGGGTGCCCGGGACGGGGAGTGGGCGCAGCTGGCGGCGGTGCTGCGGCAGCTGTCGACGCGCCTGACCGGTGGTCACAACCGGTAGCCGGTCCGGGGGAGATCGTGAATTTCACGATCCCGAATTCACGTCCGCGCGTGAATGTGCGGACCCGTAACGCGTAGGGGCGCGCGGGCGCGCACGCGAGAGTACGGGGTCACTCGCCGTGATGGCAAGGGGCCCGAGCAGGTGTCGCGACCGGCCGCCGGCCGGTCGCTTTTCTTGATCCACAAGCCCCTTGGGAGGGGACAGTCATGGCAGTTCTCGACGGTCTGGTGAGCGCCGGTGTCGGCGTGCTGAGTGTGGGTGTGTCGGTGGCTCTGCAGGTGCTCGCCGCCGGCGGGTCCACGGTCACGGCGGGGATGGGCAAGCGCCACCGCTCCGGCGGTGGGGGCCGCTCCGGCGGCGGGGCGGCGGCGGGGGCGATGAACGCGGTGCTCGCCAAGTTGGAGATGCCGCGTCTGCACATCGCGCTGTTCCTGACCGGCGGGGCCGGGCTGGCCGGCACCGGCCTGGGGCACCTGATCAACAACCTGAGCACCTGGGCGAACTCGCTGGTGGCGTCCTGGCTGCGGGCCTGGGTCGGCGGCGGGGTCGGGTTCCTGGTGTCGGGGGCGGCGCTGGTGATCCTGCTGAAGGACGTCAAGGAGGACAAGGCCGGGCCCAGGACGCTGGCGCTCGCGCTGGCGATCCCCTCCCTGCTCGCGGCGATCCCCGGCCCGGTCGGGCACGCGGCCGCGGTGGCCGTCACCTGGGTCGTCACCACCGTCGCCCACGTCATCGGCTCCGCGTTCAGCACGAAGTAGCCGAGGGAGAGACGAAAGAGAGGGGAGAGCCTGATGGAGATCCTCATCATGATGGCGCTCGCGTGGGCGCTCGGCGGTGGCATCACCGCCGGGCACGCGACCGCCAAGGAGCACAGCAAGAGCCCCAAGGCGCCGAAGCCGATCGACCGGACGGAGTCCGGGAAGAAGGTCGCCCAGGGCGCCATCAACAGCGTGGCCCGCATCTACACGTGGACGTCGGGGGCGAAGGAGGGCTGGCGCAAGGCCTGGCCCGAGACCAAGACCGCGATCGCCGAGCGCCGCGCGACGGTGAAGGCCGCCAAGACCGAGCGCAACGCGCCCGCCGGCCCGGCCACCACCCCGACGGCCGCGAAGGCCCCCACGGCCGCGAAGGGTGCGCCGGCCGGGACGGCCGCGAAGGGCGAGCCGGAGATCGTCGACGCGGAGATCATCGAGGACGACGAGCCGGTCAACACCGGAGGCCCGATCGCGCCGAGTGCGGACAGGATTGCCGAGGCCGAGGCGGCGGCCGCCACCGCGAGCGCCGACGCCACGATCCGGGTCCACGTCGTCACCGACCCCACCCCGCCCGCCGCCACCACCACCGGTGGCGGCGGCGGCTCTGGTGGCGGGCGGCCGGTGCCGCCCAAGCCCGCCCGCCCGCCTGCTGGCGCACCCGTGCCGGCGCCCCGGCCCGAGCCCACCGCGGCCGGGACCGTCGCGCCGGACGAACTCCCGGACTGGCTCTTCGACGACGACCCGACGGGCGCCGTCGCCGACCCGGCCGCACCCACGGCGGCCGGACCCGGCCTGCACCTGGTCAAGGACCCGCCGCCCGCCGGCGCACCCGCCCCCACGCCCGGCCCCGCCACCGGCGGGGCCGCGACCCCGAGGAGCAGCATGACCAACCTGCCCACCGCCTCGGCCGGCGCCGCCACCGTCGAGGTGAACGGCGTCGACTCCCTCCAGCTGTGGCTGCGCCAGATGCACGGCTGGGCGCAGCTGGAGATGGAGGACGCTCAGGCAGCGCTCACCCGGATCGCGGATCTGCAGGCGAAGGCCGAGGCCGCGTACGCGGCGGCGGCCGGCGCGAAGTACGACCCGGCGACGCTGGGCGAGCTGGCGGCGATCGTCGACCAGCTCGGCCACCTGCGCTCCACCCGCGAGAAGGACCTGCAGTCCTCCGAGCTGGCCGCGCACAACGCGACCGTCTCCGAGGGCAACGTGCAGATGCGCCACGGCGCGATCAACGAGGCCGTGGCCGCGGCCCCGGTCGAGATGGCCGAGTCCACCACCTACGGCGACTGACCCACCGAGAAGAAGAGAGCCGTTCATGGGAGAGCTCACCCGCCGCCCGGCGGAGATCAGCTACAGCCAGGTCCTGGAGACGCTGGCGCGCCTGGCCGCCGCGACGCTGGCCGAGGAGCACGCCGCCCGTCAGCGCTTCGAGCGGGTCGCGGCCAAGGTCGCCGACGCCGACCGGACCTACCACGCGGTGCGCATGCTCGGGTTCGACCCGTTCACGCTCGGCGACATCCAGCAGGTCGGCCAGTCGCTCGTCGGCCAGGCCACCGCCGTGATGGAGGCCGCCAACAGCGCGATCGAGCTGAACGCGGCCGCCCACCAGGCCGGGCGCAACGTGCAGCTGCGCCACGGCAGCATCGACGCCGCCGTCGCTTCCGCGCCGGTACCGGCTGCCAACCGCGAGGCGTACAACAACCGGCTCTGAGCCCGGACCTGTCGCGTCCCGGTCGCACACCGCACCGCCCGCCCCCGGCACCGCGCCGGGGGCGGGCGGTCCGGTGTCCGGCCGAGGTGCCGCACCCCGGCATCCGATTCCCCACGCCGAGGAGGTGCCGGCCTCGCCGTCCCCGTCCCCGTTTCCGCTTTCTGCTGACCCGCCCTCACCCTGCCCCGGAAGGACCACCCGTGAGCAAGACCAACCCCGCCCCGTCCGGGGCGGACACCACCGCCGTCCCCACCGAGACCGGCCCCCTGTCGGTGCGGCTGGCCCGCGGCGCCTACCGCCGGGCCTGGCGTCACCGCCGCCACCTCGCCCCGCTGTACAGCGCGGCGGCGCTCGCCGCCTACGGCCAGGCGATCACCCTGGCCCCGCATGGCGGCGTCGGCGCCCTCGCCGCGGACCTGGCGCTGCCCGCCGGCGTCGCCGGCCTGCGGGCCTGGCGCAAGAAGAAGCCCTACACCAACCGGGCGGCGCGCTTCCTGCACGCCCACCGGGCGCTGCCCACCCCGCCCGACCGGCCGATGCGCCGCGGCGAACTGCTGCGCACCTCGGCCGCCACCGTGGCGGCCGGCGCGCTGGTCACCGCGATGCCGCTGATGCACACCGGACCGTTCGAGGCGCCGATCGCCGGCTGGCTGTGGTTCGCGTGGCTGCCGGCCACCGCCGGACCGTGGTGGTGGCGCCGGCGCATCCGCGCCGCCCAGGACCAGCCCGAGGGCCAGGAGGAGCGGGCCGCCCGCTGGGCCGCGAAGATCGGCTCCTCACGCGGGGCGCTGCCCGGCTCCGTCCTCGCCAACGTCCGCGAGCTGGAGGTGGCCGGCGCGTGGGCGGCCGACATCATCCTCGACGCCGAGCGGCACACCACTGCCGACGCCCGCATGATGACCGGCCGCATCGCCGGCGCCCTGGGCGTGCCGATCGCCTCCGTCGCCGTCGACGCGCCGGCCGACGGCACCAACGACAAGGCCACCCTGCTCGTCTACGAGACCAACCCGCTCATCGAGGTACCGCACTGCCCCGTCGAGACGGCGCTGGACACCACCACCGGCATCGCCGTCCTGGGCCCGCACATCGACGGCAGCCCCGCCCTCTACCAGATGTGGCGCCCCGGCTGGGGCGCGGTCCACGACCACATCTCCGGCGCCACCGGCTCCGGCAAGAGTGGTGTCGTCACCTCCCTGTTCGCGATCGAACGCTGGGCGGACGGCCTGATCTGCTCCTGGGGCGGCGACCCCCAGTTCGGCAAGTCCTTCGGCTACTGGGCCGACTACCTCGACTACTTCGCCCCCGGCGTCGACGAGTGCCTCGCCATGCTGCTGGCCGCCGACGCCGAACTCGACCGCCGCTCCAAAGCCAGTGCGTTCGCCACCTGGACGGATGCCGACGGCGACCTCATGTACGGCGAAACCGACTTCGTCCCCACCGTCCAGGAGCCGCTGCTCGTCATCACCATCGACGAATGGCAGGACGTCTGGGGCGCCTACCCCGAAGCCATCGACATCGCCGTACGCATCGCCATCCTCGGCCGCAAGTGCGGCATCAAACTGCGCCTGATCACCCACCTGCCCACCCTCGACTCCGTCGGCTCCCCCAAGCTCCGCCAGCCCCTCACCAGCGGCAACATCATCGCGCTGCGCACCACCGAGAAGAGCGCCGGGCACGTCATCAACCTGCCCGCCGACCCGAACGACCTGCCCACCACCTGGCCCGGCAAGCCCGGCTCCACCACGACGGGCATCGGGTTCATCAAGTCCGTGGAGGCCCGCGCCGCCGTCTTCCGCGGCTGGCGCCCGGAGAAGAAGGAGACCGCGACGCGCTGGGCCAAGGGCGGCCGGCCCGGCACCCTCGGCGAGGAGTCCCGCGCGGTGTGCGGGAGCGCCTACACCGACTGGCGTGAGCGCCTGGCGGCCCGCCGGCGCGGTGAGACGCCGCAGGTTCCCGGCGTCGACATCCCCTTCGACGGCGAGGGCAAGGACGAGAGCGCCGGTGCGGCGCCGCAGGCCGCCAAGGCTGGCGGGAAGGCCGGCATGGTCAAGCCGGCCGAGCGTATCCCCGCCCAGACCACCTCGGCGTCCGCCGCCGAGTTCGCCAACCTCGTCACGGCCGCCAACGCCCCCGCCCGGGGCGAGAAGAAGCGCGCGATCCTCGCCTACCTCGACGAGCGCGGCGAGTGCACCAGCGGCGTCATCGCCGCCCACCTCGGCGTCTCCCCCTCCACGGTCTCCCAGACCCTGCGCAAGGCTGCCGAGAAGGGCGAGGCCCTGGACCTGGGCCACGGCAAGTGGGGCTCCGCCCAGCTCGCCGCCGCCTGACTCACCCCCACCCCGCACCCCTGATCGTGCCCGCCGCCCAACCCGGGCGGCGGGCACACCCATCCCTCCCACCACACGCGAGAGAGAAGGCCACCATGTCCGTCACCCACCGCCTGATCGTCGGCCGCGCCGGCTCCGGCAAGACCCGCACCATCGAGCAGCTGATCGCCGCCGAGAAGGCCGCCTGCGGACCGGCCGTCGCCGTCTGGGGCATCGAGCCGACCGGCCAGCGTCTGGCCGGCCTGGACCGCACCGTTGATGTCGACCAGGCCGCTCAACTGCTCACCGAGGCCCTCACCGTCGTCGCCGAGCGCACCGCCCGCGGCCGCGACCACGAGCCCACCGCGGCCGAGCCGCACATCCGCATCGTCATCGACGGCGCCGAGCCCGTCCTGCGCGACACCGAGACGGCCGGCCTCCTGCACCGCCTGGCCGCCACCGGCCGCACCGCCGCAGTCACAACGACCCTCACCACGTTCGGCATGACCGCCGCCACCTGGCCGCCGGCCCTGCGCCGCCACTACGTCCACGGCGAGGTCACCATCTGCGAGCACCCCCGCACCGAGGACTGACCAGGCCTCACGATCCCCTCTCCCGGCCTCTCCGGGGGCCGCCCGCCCCGCACCCCGAAGGAGACTGCCGTGAGCAGCGTCCACGAGACCCCCGCCAGTACCTCCCCGGACCTGGCGGTCGACCTCAACGCCTACCTGCTGGAGCCCGGCTACGTGCCTGCCTCGCTGGACGGCCAGGTCGTCGCCGTCCCGCTCCACCCCGGCCCCGCGACCCCGGCGCTGATCCCCGCCCTGGTCGACGGCCGCGTGATCGCCGTCCCCGTCCACAACCCCCTCGCCGCCCTCGCCCCGCAGGCGCAGCCCGCCCCGGCCCCCGCCACCCCCGCGCAGCCGGCCGCCGACCCGGGCCTGCCCCGCGCGGTGCGCCAGTGCGTGCTCTACGGCTCGGCCGCGGCCCTGGCCGCGGGCGGCTGCGTGTGGATGGTCGGCGCCGCCGTCGGGGACGTCGCCCCGCACGCCGACCAGCTCGGCACGGTCCTCAAGTGGGCGGCCATCGCGGTGGCCACCGTCGTGGTCGGCGTGGCCGCGCTGCTCGGCAAGCTCCGCGCCGTCGTCGCCGGCACCGGCACCGGCACCGGGGCGTCCGCGACCGCGAGCGGGGACGGCGCCAGCGCGACCGGCACCGTGCTGGCCCTGGTCCACCGCACCCACCAGACCAGCATCGGCAAGCAGACCGCCTGGGGCCGCGGCGGCATCACCAACAACAACGGCTGACAAACCCTCCAGGAGGACCCGCCCATGCACCCCGCCGTTCGCCGTCTCGTGCGGCGCCTGACCCGCCGCCCCGCCCCGGTGTGGCCCGCCGACGACCTGCCCAGCGTCTACCTGCCCGCCGGCACCGAGCCGCCGGCCCCCGGTCCGGAGGGCGAGCCCGACTGGTGCACCTGGCGTGCGGACCCCGCCGTCCAGCGGCTCCTGGCCGCCGCCGCCCGGCGCCAGGTCGGCGCCCAGGACTCCTGAACCCGGCCGACCGGTCCCCGTCCCCAGCCGCGCCCCGCCACCCGCAACCGACGGGCCGGCGGGGCGCGTCCGGTGGCGCCACCGGCCGACCGGCCGACACCACCGCACGGAAGGGATCCACCGTCATACCTGTTCTCCGCCGCCTGTTCCCCGCCCTCCGCCCCGCCCCGGCGCCCGCCCTTGACCTGGCTGCCCTGGCCGAGGGTCTGCGCCAGGCCGCCGAAGACATCCAGGCCGGGCGCGCCACCACCCTCGACTGGCTGTACGACGGCGAGCTGCTCGACGTCGACCTCCTGTCCCGCTACCGCGAGCGCGTCGACGCCGTCGAGGCCGACACCGACGCCGCCCGCGTCGCCTGACCGGGCGCCCGGCCTCGCCCCCGGCAACGCCCGCCCGCCCCGCCGCTCCAGGCAGGGCGGGCGGCGGCGCTCCCGGGGACGGGGCCGGCCGCCCGGCCGACACCGCGATCCGCCCGGAGGACGTCGTGAGCATCACCGTGACCCTCACCGCCGACCCGACCAACCCCGCCAAGGTGGCCACGGCCGCGACCGCCGCCATCACCGAGACCGTCCAGGCCGCCGCAGAGCGGTACAGCGCCCCGACCGGGCGGCTGCGCGAGGCCTCCTGGCGCAGCGGGCGTCTGGACGCCGGCGACCTGCTGGCCCGCCTGGCGGACCTGCCCGACCCCACCCCGGTGATGGTCGACGACGAGCTGCTGACCGCCGCCGGCTACGACGGCACCGTCCGCCTGCACACCGCCCGCACCGCCCCGCCCGCGCCCGGCGCCGAACTGCGCCCCGCGACCCCAGCGTCGGTGTGGCGCAGCGCCCGCACCGCGCTCCTGACCGTCGGCCAGCTGCGCGTCCACCTGGCCGACGTGCCGGACTTCGCGCCGGTCACCGTCGACGGCGACGCGCTGGAGGACGCCGACTACGGCGGCGCCCTCCAGCTCTACACCCCGTACACCGGCACCCCCGACGAGGACGAGGACGAGGACGACGAGGACGACGACTGCTGACGTCCCCGCCCGCCTGCCAGTCCGGCCCGCGCCGGCCCCACCCACCGGGGCCGGCGCCGCTGCCCCCTGCCCTGCCCTGCCGCCCTGCACCGCCCTGCCGAAAGAGGTCCGCTGTGAAGATCCGTCTGTTCGCCGGTGTCCTGGCCGACGCCGTCTCCTACACCGCCAAGGCCCTCCCCAGCCGGCCGCCGGTCCCGGTCATGGCCGGGATCCTCCTCACCACCGGGGACAACGGCCTGCGCCTGTCGGCGGCCGACGGCGAGGTGTACACGTCGGCGACGCTGTCCGCCGAGATCGCCGCCGACGGCCAGGCGCTCGTCCCCGGCCGACTGTTCAACGACATCTGCGGCAAGCTCCCGAAGGGCGCCGAGGTGGACCTGGAGGCCGACGGCGCCCGCCTCACCCTGCTGTGCGGCTCGGCGCGGTTCACCCTGCCGCTGCTGCCCATCGAGGAGTACCCGGCGATGCCGGCCATCCCCGACGCGGTCGCGCGCCTCGACGCCGAGGCGTTCGGCGACGCGGTCGCCCAGGTGGCCGTCGCGGTCGGCCGCGACGACACGCTGCCCGCCCTCACCGGCATCCAGCTGCGGCTCACCGGCGCTCTCCTGGTGCTCGCCGCCAGCGACCGCTACCGCGTCGGGCGCCGCGAGATCACCGTCCACCCCACCGGCACCCTGCCCGCCCCGGCCAAGAAGCGCCGCAAGCCCGAGCCGGACGAGGGCGCCGACCCGGCCGCCGAGACCAGCGCCGTACTCGTCCCGGGCCAGACGCTCGCGGACGCCGCCCGCGCACTGACCGGCGAACACACCGTCACCCTGCACTGGAGCGACGCCCTGTTCGCCCTCACGATCCCCGGCCGCACCTACATGACCCGCCAGCTCGGCGCCGAGTACCCGAAGATCGACGCCCTGCTGCCCACGGCGGCCGACTTCACCATCGCCCTCCCGGTCGCCGAGGCCATCGCCGCAGTGCAGCGCGTCGCCCTCGTCGCCACCCGCAACACCCCCATCCGCCTCGTCCTGGACAGCACCGGCGAGCACCTGATCGTCGAGGGCGGCTCCGGCGACGACGCCCAGGCCTCGGACCGCATCCCGATGAACATCCTCGACGGCGACCCGCAGAGCGCCGCCGGCGACGGCGCCGAGCGGTACGTCATCGCGTTCAACCCGGTCTACCTCACCGACGGGCTCAAGGCCCTGGGCACCTCCGAGGCGCGCCTCGACCTGCGCCAGCCCACCAAGTCCGCCGTCCTGCGCGCCGGCGGCGACATCGGCGACTCCTACCTGCACCTGCTCATGCCGGTGCGCATCTCCGGCTGACCCGCCACCGCCCCGCCCCGCACACCACGGGCGGGGCGGCCCCACGTTCCCGCACACACCGCACCACCATCGAGGAGAGCGTCCCCGTGTCCCAGCACCACACCGCCCCGCACACCACCACCGACCAGGACGACGCGCAGGCGCCCGACCTGATCTGGCACACCCCGCCCACCCGCCGCTGGCTGATCCGCGACGCCTACGGCACGCCCAGCATGGCCGCCACCGTCGCGCTCGCCACCGTTTCGCTGTTCGTGCTGATCGTGCTTGCGATCGCGGTGGGCCCGCACCTGCTGCACGCCCTCCAGTGGATCGCGCAGCCCGCGCACTCCACCGTCCCGGCCGGACGGCTGTGGCACACCGTCAACGACCCCATCTACTACTACCTCCAGACCCACTCGGCTGGCTTGCCCGCAGGACCGCGGACCCTGTTCACCTTCTGGGGCCTGGCCGGCGCCGTGATCCTGCTGCTGGCGCTGCGCCAGGGCGCCACCGTCGGCGTCCAGCTCGGCGCCGCGCTCTTCGGTGCACTGAGCGTCGCCATGGTCTGGCAGGGCACCGAAGGCCCCGGCAAGCCGGTCGCCGCCGGCCTCGCGGCCCTCGCGTGGGGCGTGCTCGCAGCCCTCGCCCTGACCGGCTCCTGGATCACCACCCACACCACCGTCATCAACGAGCCCCCCGCGCCCGCGCCGGCCGCCCCGGCGCCGGTCGTGCCGGTCACCGTCGAGGTCCCCGCGCCGCGCATCGAGGCCGTCGTCGTCGACGTCCAGACCCTCCAGGTCGACATCAACGGCCGCCGCCTCACCGGCGACGACGACCAGGACCACTGACACCCACGACCCCCGGGGCCGCCGCGAATCCCGCGCGGCGGCCCCGCCCCGCCCCGTCCCGCCGCACCCAACGGAAGGCCAACCCGCCGCATGCCCTGGTCCATATCCCGCGACAACCGCCTCGCCGAACTGCGCCAACTCCTGCACGACCGCTCCGCCACCCTCGCCAACCTCACCCCCGGCAGCGCCGCCCACACCGGCCTGCAGACCGAGTGCGACGCCATCTACGCCGAGATCAAGCAGCTCGAAGGCTCCACCGGCTGCTCCCCCGCCGTGCTGATCGCCATCACCGTGCTCGTCCTGCTCGTCGTGCTCACCGCACGCTGACCTCCCCCTTTCCGGGCACTCACGCTGCCCACCGGCCCGCGCCCCGCCCCCGGCACCCAGCCGGACCGGCGGGGCGCGCCGGTGCGCGGCGCGGCCGCCCGGCTGGCACCGCCCACCGGAAGCACGGAGCCGCCTCAGCTGGTGCTGCACCCAGCCACCGGGGACGGCGTCGTGGGCGGCCTTCACCCGTGCCGGTCGAAAGTCACCAACTCCCTGACCAGGCACCGCTTCACTACCGAAGATGACCGCACCACTCAACGTAAGGAACCCGATGCACCATCTCGTCACCCTGTCCGGCCTCGCCGCCCTCGTCCTGGCCCTGTGGGCCGTCCAGCTGACCGTGCTCGCACTCCACATCCGCTACACCATCCACCACGGCATCAACGACGCCGCCACCGAAAACTCCGAGATTGCCCTGGGGGCCGCCTGCGTCGTCGTCACGGTGCTCAGCGCCGCCGGGGGAGGGAACGCCATCAGTGCCGGCCTCAACGCCCCTCAATGGGGATGGACCCACGCGATCCTCGCCATCGGCGCCACAGCGTCCTACCTGCTCCTGACCTACGCCACCGGCTGGAACTCGCGGACCTGGTGGGACAAGCGCAAGACACGCAGGACCAGCCGCACCGCCGAAGCCGTCGAGACCACCGCCTGACAACCCTTCACTGACCACGGACGGGCCCCCTGCTCCACCCGGAGCGGGGGGCCTTTGCCTGCCCCGCGAGACCGCCCTCGCCCCCGGTCCGCACCGCCCGCCCGCCGCCGCCAACCGAGAGCAAGGAGCCACCCCGTCATGACCCCCTCCCCCGACCTGGCCGTCCTGCGGGCCGCCGCCCAGCGCGTCATCGAGCGGCACGCCGACCGGCCGCTGCCCGGCACCTGGCGCCTGGCCCGCCTGGACGCCCTGCCCGCCATCGCGCCCAGCTGCGACCAGGACCACCGCGGCCGCGCGCAGATCCACGCCGACGTCGACGGGCTGTACGACTGCTGCCCGCAGCCGTGGATCCGCGTCGGCGTCCTCCAGGTCGCCGACCTCCTCCTGGCCCTCCTCAACCAGCCGGCACCCGCGCCGGACCCGACGGCGGCCGCTCCGGAGGCGTTCAGCGACGACCCGACGGGCGCCTGGACCTGACCACCTACCACTGCACCGCTACCACCCCGAAAGGACACCGAGATGACCGAGACCGCCCGCACCCGCCTGCTCGCCACCGCCCTGGACACCGCCGACGGCGCAGCCACCGTCGCGGCCGCAGCCGCCGCCGGCCTCACCACCTACCGGGCCTTGGCCACCCGCCCCGCCGAGACCCGCCTCACCCTCACCGGAGCCGCCACAGCACTCGCCTTCTGCGTCGCCGACCAGGCCACCACCCTGCTGCGCCGCCCCCTGCGCCGGCACCTCGGCCTGCCCGCCTACGGCTACACCGCTCCCCTCGCCTCCCCGGCGGCGGCGCCCTCACCGGGGCAGCTCACGGCGGAGGCCGCCGTCGACGCCGCGCACCGTGCCGCCACCCACGCCCACACCCTCGACCACGGCTCCGGCAGCCTCACACAGCCCGCCAACTGGACCGGCGCGAGCGACGGCACCGCCAGCTGCGAGCTGACCCCCGACGCCCGCCTGCTCTGCGTCCCCGCCCCCAGCGACCGCTACGGCGCCGGCGCCCGCACCTACTACCTGGCCGCCGACGGCGAGCGCCCGATCGAAGTCCACACCCTCTCCGAGCTCGTCGCCCTGCTGGACCGCCTCGCCGCCGGCCTGGGCCTCGACCGGGAGAGCGACGACGACCAGGCCGAGCACGACCTCGACTACGACCAGCACGCCGACGGCGAGCAGCTCGACCACGGCGACCTGGACGACGAGGACGACCAGGACCCCGAGGCCCGTGAGGCCCTCTTCGCGGGCACCTACTCAGAGGAGCCGCCCTTCTGACACCCTCCGCGCTTTACGCCCCGCCGACGCTCCGGCCCCTCCCACCAGCAGCCCGGCCTCCTCTGCTTCCCCCGTACCGCTCCCACCGCCGATCCGAAGGACCGCATGCGCCGCCCCGTCATCTGCACCCGCCAGGTCAACCAGCGCGCCGGACGCCCCAAGTGGCCGGCCGGTGAATTCACCGGCCGCGCCGACTCTGGCACCACCTGTCCGGCGTGCGACACGACGGTCACCTGGTGTATCAGGCAGCGTGTCACCTCCGGCGTCACCAAGTACCTGCGCCGGCACGCTGGCTGATACACCAGGACTCCGCCGCCTCGGCTGTGCGATCGGCCTGGATCACATGGCCTGATCAATCAGGCCTAAGGGCTCGCTCTCCATCTCGGAGGGCGAGCCCTTCTGCGTTTCCGGGCCCTCTCAAGTGCGGCGGCCAAAGGGTCCAAACAAGCTTGGCCAACGCAGGTGCCAGCTCGGTTCCCTGTCCCCTCGGGGTCAGAAATTTCTGACCTCCCCATGCTTCGCGTTGTCAGGAGCGCCTTGCATTGTCGATCATGATGTCCCGATCACGACTAGCCAGGTGCTCCATGTCACCGAGAATGGGAAGAAGGACCCGGCGCTGGGTGAATCCGAGCTCCCTCGCCGCCTCCAGCCACCACTGCACGCGGCCTTCGTGCCAGTTCAGTGAGGTGCTTCCAGGGGGCAGCGCGATGGCGTGGGTGAGTAGCTGCCGCACCCTCTGGGACGATCCAGAACGAAGCACCTCACTGAGCAGCAGTGCGAGATCCTTGCTGCTGGGCTTGGCCTGGTCCTCCGCGGCTTGTCGCCAGTGAGTGATGAAGTCCGCCAGAACTTCCTGATCCGAGATGTTCACTGCGGCACATGTGAGGAGTTCGGTGGCCAGGTCAGACTTGCCCTTGCCTGTCCCACGGACGCCGCCACGGCGCAGGGCACATGCAAGGTTGCCCAAGTGCTGCGCATCAAAGCCGTACGACGAAGATGTGGCTACGTCGAAGGCCTCCCCGCGCAAGTCGGGACTGAGCAGCTCGATGCGGGCAGCTGCCAGAAGAGGGGTGCTGCGCACCGTCAGCGCCAGCATGCTGCGGATCTGGATGCGGGGGTAGTGGCCGACGGGCCCTCGCATCCACTCAGGCTCTGCTCGCTCCATGGCGTGCAGATGTTCGATCAGCACGGCGTCAGTCAACCCGGCCGCGAGGAGGTTCAACCCCGCGACGGAGAACCCGCCAAAGCAGTAGGGGAGGTCGCGCCGCAGAACCGTGGCTCCGGCCACTGCTTCCGCCTCGCGGTCGTTGGCCTGGGCCAGCAGCTGAACGACCAGCGTTCCCACCTTGTGAGCAGGTGTCGAGGCGACGAGGTGCTGCAGCACCCTGTTCCTAGGAATCTCTGGGAGCAGGTCGAACAAGGCGGTCACTACGTCCGCGCAATCGTCGTGGACGCCCGCAGTGCTGGTGAAAGCCTGCAGCAGTTCGTCGTTGCCACGCTCCCGGTCGATGCGTTCCACGACCGCAAGCAGGGCAGCCAGCCCCTGCGGGGTGAGCGCCTGTGTTCGCTGACGGATGGCATGGCGTTCTTCGCGGGACTTTGCCCGCAGGTAGGCGGACACCAAGTCCTGGGCGTACTGCAGAAACTCCGCTTCCGTCGATCCGCCCTGGAAGGCACCTTCGACCGGGACGATCCCCGCTGGTTGGTCCGGATCCACTGAGTGCCGGGCAGCCGCCGTCCGAGCCAGCTTCAGCTGCTCCTCCAAACCAGCGCACTTCTCGCGCAGAGCGCGCATCCGCGCCACCGCCGTATCCAGGCTGCTGAGCAGTTGAGCTACCCGCTGCTCCTGCTGCTCGCGATCCTGCTCCTGTTCTGCGCGCAGTCCCTCAAGCTTGCGCTGGGCGTCGCCCAAATCGCCGAGAAGCTCCGCCACGCGGCTGCGCAGGCCTCGGAGCTCCTGCTCGGCGCCCTCCAACGTCATCTCCAAGGTGTGGACCTGGTAGCGCATCGGGTGCTTCAGCTCAAGGGCCCGCTGCTGAGCAGCGTAGATCCGGGTCCGGGTCTCCTCAGTGACCTTCTCGGATCCGAGACGGGCCGTCAGTTCCAGCAACTGCCGGATCCACGTCCAGTCGGGTACGTGCTGGCCGTTCATGTACTTGGACATGGTTCCCGAGTTGATGCCCATGGCCTCCGCGAGATAACGGTGACTCTCAGGCCGACCGTCGACCAGGCGCCGTAACTCCCGGGCAAGGTCGCCGGCTGCGGCATCTGCCGCCTCACGCACCCGTCGACGCAGATCAGCTTCGGAAGACGCGTCCCTCGCCGGGGGGAGCGCCGCCGAAGCCAGTTCAATTTCGCTTGAGTCGCCCATGTCTCCCCTGCTGCACAGATCGGCAGACCTGCTGCACTTCTTCAGCACTCCACGTCAGTCAGATGCTCGCTGAGCACGCAGTTCATCGGGAGCTGCGATGGTCTCCAAGGAGCATGCAGTGCGCCATCATCCCACTTACCCCGCCGCCTCTGGAGGCGATCGCTTCCCCACCAACGATGCGATCGCATACCTCTGCCCCGGCTACCTTGTCGAGGCGCGCGTCGGCATTGCCGTGATCCACATCCAGCCCTCGCTGACCGAGTTCTACTGCGCGGTCCTCGCAGCACTGCTGCTCTCTGCTCTGGGATGGGCTACCCGCCGGATTGTGGCGAGCCGCAACAAGGAGCTGCGCCGGTACACACTGCTTGGCTCGGTGGATGCACAGGGAAATCCGCTTCTGCACGACACCACCCGCGGAACCGGCACGGTCATCACGCGAGACATCGACGGACAGCGGCGGCAGTTCGAACTGACCGATGCTCTCCTCCGAGACGGCACGTACGCAGCCGAGCCGCTGGAGCGCTACCTCTAGTACCGGGCTTGCAAGGTGTCCCTTGCTGCCGAGGCGGTGGCCCAAGCGGCGGTGCCCGCCAGGACTAGGGTGCTGGCGTGGATGCCGATCAGTCGAGGTGCAGATACAGATGGGCCCGTCCGGCGTACCGGACGGGCCCATCGTTGTTGTCCGCGGACAACAACCAACGTCGGCTGGCGTTACAGGTACTCGTGCAGTGCGCTGATCAAAGACTCCAGCTCATCCGAGTTCATTCCTGCCGCCAGCGTCTTTGCCTGCTCATCGATGGTGGCGCCCAACTGGTGCACGAGGGCCCTGGCAGCGAGCTCGGTGAAGGAGCTACGACGGGAAGCGGTGTCCGTCGTCCCTGTGTTGTCCGCGGACAACACGCCTGGCCGCGCGGGCGCTCTCTGCTCGGGAACGTCCGTCGTCTCTGTGTTGTCCGCGGACAACACAGCCACTGCGCTCCGCTGGGCCTCCAGAGCGCCCGCCTCGCCCACGTTGGTGTTGTCCGCGGACAACACCAACGTGGGCGCCTTTGCCTCGGAGACCTGGTGGGCTGCTGAAGCCGGCGTGTTGTCCGCGGACAACACATCGCCGGCCCCTCGGCGCTCCTTGGCCTCCTGTAGGAGGGCACGCTCCTCTTGCCGCTCCGCTGCTTCTTGAGCCCGAACGTCCTTCAGATGGGCGATCAGGTCGGTCGAGTCCAGCTCAGGATGGTCCTTGCAGTGCCTGGCCAGCAGTCGGCCGTCGCGTTCCGGCATCTCACCGGAGCTAAGCATCGCCTGGATCTGCTCGGGCAGGCGCAGCAGCGCGAGCTGGTTGGTGATCCAGGAACGATCTTTGCCCAAGCGCTCGGCTGCACGGGCCCGGGCACCCTTGTCGTACTCCTCGCTGCACACTTCCACCAGCTGCTGGACGCCGCGGGCACGCTCGATGACGTCGAAGTCCTCCCGTTCGAGGTTCTCCTTCAGCAGATGGTCGACGAAGTTTTCGCGGGTGGAAGCCAGGTCGTCGCGCACGACGAAGTCCATCGCTTCAAGCCCGACGTGGACGGCGCTGCGGTAGCGACGCTCGCCGTTAACCAGCACCCAGTCGGCAGCGCCGATCCGATCTTCGTGCTCGGGCCACAGCGCGAGGTAGGCGGTACGGGTAACCGCGACGCACGCAGCCAGCTGTACGGTGCGCAGCTCTTCGCCGAATCGGGTCAGCTCTTCGTCGGTGCCGAAGTTTCGGCGGGGGTTGAGCGGAGTGGGAGAGACCTCGGGGAGACGCAGCCGGACAAGCTCGTACTCAGGGACGTCGCCCTGGGTGACGGCTTTCGCGCGGCCTCGCGCACTACGGGTTCGGGCGCTGCCGAAGGATGACCCGGCACCGAGGCGGTCAGCGACGCTCATGCTGCCATCACCTGCTGGGCGATGGAACGCATGGCCTCGGACTGCTCACAATCCGGTGCGTAGGTCAACAGGGGCTGCTTGAGCCGGACGGCTTCGCGCTGCTCCTTCAGCTCAGGTACGACGGCGATGACCGGCGGATCGCCGATCTCCTGCCAAGCGGCGAGGGAGGAGGTGGCGATGTAGCCCTTGCGGCTGTCGTACATATTGACGATGAAGCCGAGCATGGCGATGTCGATCCCCATGTCTTCGGAGAGGTCCTGGATTTGGTCGGCGAGCATGTCGAAGGCGTCGGCGGAGGAGTCCTCGGCCAAGACAGGAATGACTACGCCGGAAGAGTAGTTGGCCTCGCCGTCCCGTGTGCGGGAGTAGTACAGCGCGGTGTCCATGGAGTAGCCCAGGCTCGGAGGGCAGTCGACCACGATGTAGTCGTACTCCTTTTCCAGCGGCTCCAAGGCCTTCTCCAGTGCGGTTTCCTTGATACGGACGTGGCGGCTGGTGGCCAGCTTTGCGTCCAGGAGGAACGCGTCGCGGCAGGCCGGCAGCAGGAACAGCCGGCCACCGAAGCCGCTTTCCTCTATCGGGACCAGCAGGTCGCGCAATTCACCCTTGCCCTCGCCCAGCATGTGCTTGGCCAGGCTCGGCTCGTCGATGTCGAGCATTGGGTAGCCGAGCTGCTTGGTCAGGTGGCCCTGCGGATCGAAGTCGATGAGCAGCACCCGGTTGCCGACCTCTGCGAGGCCCTGAGCGGTGCCGTTCGCCGTGGCGGTCTTGCCCACACCGCCCTTTTGGTTGCCGAAGATCAGGCGCCGGGCCCCGGTAGACCGGGGCAGTCGGCGCGGCGATGGATGGGTGTCCAGCCACAGTCGCACCGCCTGCGCAATGCCCTGATTAGCTGCGACCCCGCGCTTCTTGCAGTCGTCCTTGAGCTCCCCGTACAACCCGGTGGGGAAGTAGGTGGCGAAGGAGGTGCCGCCGGCGAGATCGACCTGTGGACGGGAAACGGAATCGGCGCGCCAAGCGTGGACGCCGTCAGTGACGGCGTCCTTAATGTCCACGCCCAGCTCAGCTGCGCGGATCTTCAGCTCCTGCCGCAAGCCTGCGGGCAACTTGGCGACTACCTTTTCCCGATCATCTGGGGAGTAAGGGGCAGTCATGCGGCTACCTTACTCATCGCCAAGTGGAAGGCAAGCACCCGGCTCGCCTCATAGTTGCTCAGACCTTGGCCCATGGACCACCGCCCACTCACGGACCAGCCGCGCGGGGCTCGCGCATGGCGGGGCCCGCAGCACGCCGAACGGATGGGAAGGAATCAGATCTCCCTCATCCGCGCCGACAGAGAGCTGGGCGTGCGTCAAGCAGTCGGCCCAGCCGTCCAGAGCGAGGACAAGCGGGCGTGCCGGAACTTCACAAGCCCAGATCCGTAGTGGCCCGCCAGACCGGGGCGAGCAGCTCGGCCAGGGCGACCGGCTCCCGTGCTTGGAAACAATTGTTTCCAAGTCGTTCGGGCATGGCGGGCAACAGCCGACTGTTCGTATTCCCGCCGACGTCGCACACCGAATTTGAACGGTGAACTGATCCGCAACGCGGGTGGCATCGCAGACACGGCGAGTTGACGGGTCCGGCTGGGGCTTCCTCGGCCGTTCCTCTAGCACCCAGCGCCGCCTGGCCCCCGTACCAGCCCGCCCCGGTTCGCGCTGAGGCGCCGCATCTCGAAGTCCCCGTTTCCGAACGGGGGCTTCGCACTGTGCCGGTGGCTAGGAGTGCGGGGGCGCTGGAGCGGGCGCGCGCCGGCTGGCTGTACCACCGGCGGCAACACGCCATCTCTCGGTGGTGTTGCCGCGTGCGGGGGAAGGTGGCTTCGCAGGTAGTGCCGTCGGCCGGCCCGTGCGGCTCGGCCGGACGGGGTATGCCCGTGTCCCGGGGATGGGTGGGTGAGCGATTTCGTGGGCGAGGTCAGTGCCCTTGCGTTCGATTCACGGGCGTGTGTGGGGTGCCGGGACTGCGGGGGTGGCTGGTTCATATCCGCTGGTGGCCGGGGGTGTTGGGGAGGGGACCGGTTGTGTCGGAGGCCGCTGATACACCAGGTTCCGGGACGGTCCGCGCACGGTGGACCGCCGTTGGGGAGGGGATTTCCATGGCTGGTGTACCCGAGGGCTTTCACCGCGTCCGGTCGCACGTCCGGCGCAATCCGCGGCCGAGCGCGAAGAAGACCAGCGGCTGGGTGATCGTCGGCGCGGTGGCGGCCGTCTGGCTGTGGGGGCAGGTCTTCGGCTTCTCGGACGCGAGCACCGCGGTGCCGACGGCGCCGGCCCCCTCGGTGTCGGCCCCCGCCGCAGCACCCGCTGCGCCGTGACGACCAGGCGCCGCAGCCGGTTCCGCAGACCGCGTGGCCCTGTCGAGCACGTCGCGGCCGGCATCGTCGCGCTCGCGGGCGCGGTGCTGGTGCTGCGCATGGTCCTGGCCGTGGGGCGGGTTCTGCTCGGAGCTTGGCCGCTCCTTGTGGTGGCGGCGGGGTGCGCGCTGGTCGTCGCTGTGGTGATCCGCCTGCGCCGGGCCGCGGCGCAGCGCAGGCGCGGCGAGCGGCTGGCGAGGCTTCGGCTGACCCTGGCCGAGGTCGATGCCCTGTCGGACCGGCAGTTCGAGTTCGCGCTGCGCGACCTGCTGATCCGCGACGGCTGGTCGGCCCGCCAGGTCGGCCAGCAGGGCGACCAGGCCGCCGACGTCATCGGCCGCCACCCGCGGCGCGGACGGATTGTCCTGCAGGCCAAGCACACCAAGGTCGGCGGCAAGGTCGGCTCCCAGGTGATGTACCAGGTGAAGGGGACAGCCGGCCCTGCCCACCGCGCCGACATCGCCGTCGTCGTCACCAACGGCACCTTCACCCGCGATGCCAAGACCTGGGGCGACAAGCACCAGATCCACTGGGTCGACCGCGACCGGCTGCGCGCCTGGGCCGAACAGGGTGTCGCCCTGAACGATCTTCTGGGCCTGCGGGACGGGGCGCGGAGGCGGGCCTTCGGACGGCCGGCGCCGTGAGCGGGAATCCTGCCGGCACCGGGAGTCGTGCGGCGGAGCAGGAGGGCCCGCGAGCAGCGACGGGTTGGGCGGCTCACCGTGCGGACGACCAGCACGATGGGCGGCCGGATCCCGAAGGGACCGGCGGCTTCGGCCTGGCCGCCGGCGGAGGCGGGGAGGCCGAAGCCGGTGGGGTGCTGTCGTCCCGGTGCGAATTCCGGCACCTGGGCACTCAGCAGTGGGTCGGCCCCCGCGCCGTGGTGCGTTCCGCCGGGCACCGGAGGGGTGCGTGTGGCGGGGGGTGGCGTTTGGTGGCGCTTCGCCAGAGCGAGGCACGGGGCCTTCGCCGCTACTGGACTGGATCTTGGGGCGCTGACGTGCGGGTTTCTGTCGCGGAATCAGCACTTCCGGTTTTCTGGCTTTCATATGGAGACCGGGAAAGATGCCGCTGCGTAACAGAAAAGGCACAGGGAGTCCGCGTGGGCGGCTAAGGTCCCGGTTGAGAGGCCCTGCTACGGCAGCTACCAACTGAGCGCAGGGCCCCTCATCACCGGATACCCGACCCAGGAGAACGCATGTCCCTGAATCGCAGTGCGGCCCGACGGCCAAACGTGCTGCTCAACCGCCGTCCCGACCGTAACACGGCATACATGCCGCAGTGGGGGAGCGCGGAAACCTCCAACGGCGTTGACTACGCGGTAAATCTGACGCTGGGCGCCTTCGTCGCCCTGCCCGCGATCGGCGTCATCCTGATCTGGGGCCTGGAGCCGACGGCCGCCGCGGCGGGCCTGGTGCTGGCGCTAGCGGGCATCGCCGACCGCTCCTACCTGGCGATCCGCCGGGCCCGCGCGAGCTGACACCGGCGCCCGCAGGGCGCCGCGCCGTCTTGGCCGGCGCCCCGCGGGCCCGCCCGCCGGTGATCGAAGTCCCCGGCGCAGCATTCCGACCGCTGACACAGCGGCGACAACCCCACACCACCCGTCAGTGTCCGTACCTCGTGCAGAGGTACGAGACAGGCAAGGACGACCCCCGTGACCACTGAACCGGCCCCCAACGAGTCCCTGTGCCGCAGCTGCGGCAAGCCGTTCCCGCGCGGCACCATCGGGCGCCCGGCCGTCTTCTGCTCCCGCGACTGCCGCATCTCCGCGAGCCGCGCGGCCGGCGCCCCCGTCAGCCCCCACCCCCGTGAGGTGCGCCGGGCCGTCAGCGACGGCCGACAGGTCGCCGCCGTAGGCCAGGACATGATCGCGCGCCTGCACGCGCTCATCGACCTCGCCTGCCTGCCCGAGCCGTCCTCTAACACCGTGGCCCTGCAGGCCTACCGCGACCTCGGCAGCGTCTACGAGGCCCTCGGCGCCGCCGTCGTGGAGCAGTCCCGCGAGCGACAGGCGAGCTGGGCCCAGGTCGGCACCGCGCTGTTCGTCAGCGAGGACACCGCCCGCAAGCGCTGGCCCGCCCAGAACGTCGACAAGATCCTCGCTACCTGGCGCATCAGCGCGCCCCGCCGTCCCGTCGCACCCCCCACCTCGGCCAGGGCCCTGCGCCGCGCACCCCGACCTCGGACTGCCGAGCCGCGCCGGGCCCCGGCCCAGCCGGGCGACGCGCAGCGCGGCGGGTCCGCCGGCCCCGGCCAGGACAGTGCAGGCGCCCACCCTCAGGAGCAATCCCAGGTCCCGCCCCCGACGAATCCCGGCGAAGCCGCCCGGCTGCTGACGACAGCTCTCTCACAACTGCAGCGCGCCGGCGGCAAAACCCTGCGCGTTCTCGCCCGCGACGCCGGCATCTCGCCGTCCTACGTCACCCGCCTCCTCGCCGGGGAGCGCCTTCCCTCCTGGCAGGTCGTCCGCAGCCTGGCTGCCGCCTGCGACGCGGACGCCTCCTCCCTGCGCGGCCTGTGGGAGGCCGCACGCGGCACCCCGCTCCAGCCCCGCGCCGACGCCCGCGCGCAAGACGCGGCGGCGACCCTGCACGACATCGTCTCCGACCTCCACCTCGCCGCTGCCCGGCCGACCCCGTCGGTGATCTGCAAGATGGCAAAGGGGCGCCTGCGCACCCGCGACGTCACGGCCCTGCTGGAGAGCGGCCGGGTTCCCGACTGGAGCGTCGTCGACCAGGTCGTCACCGTCCTGCACGGACAGTCCGCTGACCTGCAGCCGCTGTGGAATCAGGCCCAGTGCCAGGCCGCGGCCACGTTCCACCCGGCTCCTACCGAGCACGCCACCGCGGTCCGCACAGGCACCGCCGCCTGCTCGCCGCCCGCAGGCTCCTTCGGCTGACTACCAGGCACTCCACCCGGCGATTCGCCCGCACCCGCCCAACACCAGGAAGGGAGAACCACCATGAACGCCGCCCGGTACGCCGACCCCGCCGCCTCCCGAACCCCCGCGACGATCAGCCTTCCCATGGAATTCCTCGCGTTCTGCGAACTCCACCGGCCCCGCTACCTCTCCTACGCCCTCCTGCACACCGGCGACGAGCACCAGGCCGACCACGTCGTCCAGAAAGCGCTCGGCGATCTCGTCATCCACTGGGGACAAGCCCTGGCCAGCTCCAACGTCGCCGGCTACGCCTGGCCTCTCCTCAAGCACCACCTCGCCCGTCACACCGCCACCACCCCCGTCCGGCCCCTGCTGCGGACTATCCCTGCTGACGTCAGCGACGAGATGCTTCTGCGGGAGGGACTCCAACTGGACGAGGAGCAGATCGCCGAGACCACCGGCCGGCTGCGCGTCCTGCCCGCCCGTCGCCCTCAGCAACGCTCGGCTTCGGCTATCGCCGCTTCCAGGGCGGCCGGACGGCAAATGACCGTGGGCGACGGCGACAGGCCGGTCAGGTAGGCCAGCTGCGGATCGAGGCCGGCCCGCCTTCGAGGACAGTGATCCACCGCTGCCTCGACCGCGACCGAGCCATGGCGGGCGGTCAGCGTCGGTGTTCTGGGCGGGGGTGGACCTGGTCGACGGCGTTGTGGAGGCGGGCGAGGACGGCGGCGGTGGCTTCGCGGGTGACGGGGTCGCTCTCGTGGTCGAGTTTCTCGGCGAGGAGTTCGGCGGCGGCCGCGAGGACGGCGGCGGGCAGGGTGACCTCGCGCAGGGCCAGCATCTGGGCGGCGGCGCGTTGGCCGGGGCTGGAGTCCTCGGGGCGTTGGGGGATGAGGGCGGTCAGGCCGCGCTGTCCTGGCCGGGAGGCGCTGTTGCTGGTCACCGGGTGGTTCTCCCGCGATGCGCGTGGCAGCCCGACCAGGTCATTCGCCATCAGCGCACCCGGCGGCCGGGCCGGCCTGGTCGAGGGCGAATTCCATGACCGTGAGCAGGGCGGGCAGGTCCCGCTCCCAGGCGATGGTGGTCATGGCGAGTGCGGTGCGGGCGCAGCCGGTCAGGAGCAGCACGGTGGCCAGCTCCGGGTCGCTCAGGGGCTCATGGTGGTTGGTGAGTGGTGCGAGGAGGCAGCCTGCGGGGCTGAAGTACAGGTCCAGGCGCCTGCCCAGCCTGTCCGTCTCATCCTGGCCGGCGGGCTGGTCCGTGAGGGCGTACCGCCCCAGGACTTCGCCGACGGCGTGCGCCATGTCGATGAGGACCGCGCCCGTCTCCGTCCAGGGCCGCCGCCCGGCCAGGGTTCGCAGCCACTCCTCGGCCAGCTCCCCGCACGCCGCTGCCCGGCGCACCACCAGCAGTGCCTGGTCCTGCGGGCGGTCCGCGAGGGCGGTCGCGGTGCGGGCCGGCGGGAGGGGGCCGCGGTCGGGGCTAGGGTCCTCGTTCGTCATGCCTGCTCAACCCGCCCGAACCCGTGCCGGTCACGGCCGGCCAGCGACAAGTACAGCGTCGCAGCGGGCCGGGCCCGGGCGGGCAATACCGGCCGGGCCGGCCGGTGGTCAGGAGGCGCTGTGAAGGTGTCGGCCGTGGCCGGTCTTTTCCAGGGCGGTCTGGAGTTGGTCGCGGGTCATGGTGGAGCGGTGGGGGAGGTGGGCGGCAGTGGCCTTCTTGTACAGCTCACTCTTCGTCAGCCCGGACAGGTCCTCCTTCCGGCGGCCGGCCGCGGTGCCGGTCTTCTTGCCGGTGGCGCTGGTCGCCGGCCGGGCCCGGGTGGAGGTGCTCTTCTTGCCCCCGGTGTCCTTGGGCCGGTGCCCGGTGGAGGCACGGTCGGCTGCGGCGCCGGCCTTGCTCCCGGCTTCCGCCGCGCGGCTCTTCGCCTTCGCGGCCGCGCTCTTCGCGCCGGCCCCGGCGACCGCCTTGGCATCGTCGGCCTTGGCCGCACTGCCGCTGCCGGCGGTCTTGGCGCTCTCCAGGCTGCGGCCGAGGATGTCCATCAGGTCGAGCACGTTGCTCGGCGCCGGCGCCGCCTCGGGGGCGGTGACCTCCTGGCCGGCCTGCTTCGCGGCGATCAGCTCGTGCACCTTCTCCTCGAAGGTGTCGCGGTAGTCCTCCGGCTTCCACTCGACGGCGAGCATGTCGACGAGCTGCTCGGCCATGGCTAGCTCCCGGTCGGAAACTTCGGCGGTGTCGCTGCCGGCCGCCGGGAGGGTGGGGATCTCCGAGTGGGGATCGCGGACCTCGTCGGCGAAGTGCATGGTGTGGGCGGTGAGGATGCCGTTCTCGGAGCGGACGGCGGTGAGGTACTCCTTGCCGCGCATGGAGAACATCGCGATGCCGGCCCGGTTGGCCTTCTCCAGGGCGCGCTGCAGGAGGGTGTAGACCTTGCCGTACTCCTTGCCCTTGGGGCCGAGGTAGTAGGTGGTGTCGAAGTAGATCGGCTCGACCTGCTCCAGGTCGACGAACCCGGTGATCTCTATCGTCTTCGAGCGGCCGGGGGTGATCCGGTCCAGCTCGTCCGGCTCGACGACGACGTACTCGCCCTCGGCGAGCTCGAAGCCCTTCACGATGTCGCCGAAGGCGACCTCCTCGCCGGTGCGCTCGTTCACCCGCTTGTTGCGCACCCGGTCGGAGGTGCCGCGCTGGATCTGCCGGAACGCGACGGTGTGGTTCTCGGTCGCCGCGTACAGCGAGACGGGGACGGAGACCAGGCCGAAGCTCAGGATCCCGCTCCAGATGGGACGCGCCACGGCGCTCTCCTCTCGAACGGGACACCGGCAGCCGGCGTCCGTGGCGGGATCCCCCTCCTCTCCAGTTGTGCCACCCCGGACCGCCGCGCGCCAGCCCCGCTCCGCCCTGTGACCTGCGAGGACACGCCGAGTAAGGCACTTGCCCTCGTTCGAATGCATGTTCGATACTGGATTGGTGACCACCTCCGTTCCGCTTTCCCGCCCCCGCCCTGGCCGCCCCGAGCCGCAGTCGGCGGACGTGGTGCTCGCGCCGCGGGAGCTGCTGTCCGGGCCGGGCCGCACCTGGGCGGCGGAGGCACGCTGGCGGCGGGTGGAGGTCCGGCTCGGCGGCCGCTGGCGGCCGGCGGTGGTGGAGCGCTGGCGCCTGCACCACGGCTCGACCCGCTGGATCGCGCTGCTCCGCTGGGGCGCCGGGTCGGGCGAGCGGGCCTGGGTGCTCTACGACCCGGCAACCGTCCGCCAAGCGCCCCGCTCCACGGACGCGCTCGCCGGTACCCGGGGCGGGACTTCCGGGGTGCCGCGCTCCGGGGCGCGACCGGCGGACAGCCACAGCGCCATCGGGGGCCCGGGCGTCCCTGCGGGACGCGTGGGCTCCGATGCGGGGGCCGGCCTGCGGCGCGGTGCGGGGCGGGCGGGATGACCCGCGACCGGGCGATCCTGCACCTGCGCGTCCCCGGGGTGTCGTTCGAGGTGTACGGGCAGCTGTTCACGGTGCTGGCGGACGTCTCGCCGGTGGTGCAGGCCCTGCCGCCGGACGGCGCGCTGATGGACGTCACCGGCGCCCTCGCGTATTTCGGCCGGACCCCGGCGGGCCTTGCGGATCTGCTGCAGACCCGGCTGCTCGCCCGCTACGGCCTCACCGCGGCGATCGGCGCCGGCCCGAACCGGATGCTGGCCACGATGGCCGCCGAGACCTGCGCCCCGGGCGAGGTCCACGTCCTGGACCCCGACCCCGCGGCCGTCGAGGCGTTCCTGCGGGCGCGGCCGGTGGAGACCCTGCCGGGGGTGAGCCCGGTGCTCGCCCGCAGCCTTCGCCGCTACGGGATCGGACAGGTCGGCGACCTCGCCGACCTGCCGCCTGCAACCCTCCAGCGGGTCGCGGGCGGCAGCACCGGCCGCCTCCTGCACCAGCGCGCGCACGGCATCGACCTCCGCACCGTCGCGCCGGCCGGCCCGCCCGCGAGCATCGCCGCCACCCGCCGCTTCGAGCACGACGTCCTCGATCCCGATCAGGTCCGCCAGGCACTCCTTGCCCTGGCGGGCGACCTCGGCGCCCGGCTGCGCGTCGCCGGCAGGAGCGCCCGCACGGTGGAGCTGCAGATCATCTACGCGGACCGCAGCACGACGACCCGCTCCCGGACCCTGCGCGAACCGACCGCTCACACCCCCGTCCTCCAGGACACCCTGTACGCCTTGTACGGGGCGCTCGCTCTGCAGCGGGCCCGCATCCGCGCCGTCACCGCCCGCGTCGGGACCCTGGTGGCGGCCGAGCGTGCCTTCGTCCAGCTCACCCTGGACGCGACGACGGAGGACAGGCGGGTGCTGGAACCGGTGATCGACCGGGCCAACCGGCGCTGGGGCAGCGGCACCGTGCACCCGGGCGCCCTCACCAGGGCGAAGGCCCGGCCGGCCGGGCTGGCCCGCCACCGGGCCGCACCGTGAGCCGCCCACGCCGGCCCTCCCGGCGGTCCGCCTGGGCGGCGGCCGGGCGGTCAGGGGTCGCGGGGGTGCTCCAGGAGGGTGGGCGGCCCGAGGCCGAAGAAGTAGGAGAGGGCGAGCGGCGCGCTCGCCGGATCGCGCGGCCGAGCGTCGTAGCAGGCCCAGCCGCAGAACGACGTGGGGTTCCAGTCGGTCAGCTGCCGGCACTCCCCGCAAGTCATGGCCAGCGCCTGCTCGTCGGCCGCGTGCCGGTCCATGACTTGGCCAAAATCAGGCAAGACGACGCGCTTGCAACCGCTCTTCGACGGTAAGACCTTCGCCGGCATGGAGGTCTTCCTTCGCTGAGGGGCCGCGCGCCCAGTCCGACATCGTGGATGTCGCATCGACGTCGCTAGCGTCATACACATCGCAGCTATTACGAGGTCATTCCATAGCTACCGCTGACGCAACAGTCTTTACGTAACAGTCAGTTGAGGTCGCCGGGCCGAGCCTGCCAGTATCGCCACCGTGACCACCGCGACATCAGAGAAGCCAGAGCGAGCGTCCGCTCTGGAGACCCAGAAGGTGCTCCTGGCTCAGAAAGCCATCCGCGCCTTCGTGCCGGTCCGTAGGGACTTCGTGCAACGGCCGCCCAGGGTCAAGGACCGTAAGAGCGTGCTTGCCGAGTTCGTCAAGGGCCGGGACGTCCGCGCCCTGCGGGCTTACCTGTTCATCATTGCGATCACCAGTTCGGGCGACGACGGCTGGACTACCACCTTGAACAGCTCGGTATGGGCGCGGGCCCTTCACGCCACTGAGACCGCCGAGGACGACGCTGCCCGCGCTGCAGTGACAAAGATCCTCACCCGCCTGCAGGACCGTCGTCTCATCACCTACGAACGAGTCCCCGGTAACCACCGCATCCAGGTGACGCTTCTCCGCGAGGACGGAAGCGGGGACTCCTACACACGTCCCGGACGTGACAACCGCGACGCCTACTTCAAGATCCCCCATGAGGTCTGGGACGACCAACTGATCCACACTCTCGGTCTACCTGCACTCGCCATGCTCCTCGTCCTGAGCTGTGAACGCCCAGACGTCGAGCTGCCTCTGGAGCGCACACCCAAGTGGTACGGATGGTCAGCCGACACCGCCGAGCGCGGCCTCAAGGAGCTCGTGAAGAAGGGTCTGGCGGACGCCAGGAAGTCCTCCAAAGTGGCCCCATTGGCACCCAAGGGCTACACACTCTGCAACCGATACACCCTGCTCCCCCCGTACTTGCACCGGAGAGGCTCCGGGGCTTCCGACCCAGAGACCAAGTCCTAGCCAAGCTTCCGCTTGCGCCGGACGACCACCCCGCACGCGTCAGGACGCCGGCGGGGCGCAGCAGCAACTGCGCCCCGCCGAGCACACAACCGCCGAGGCACCACGCGACCAAGCAGAGCTGCCCCGGCTCCAAGCAGAGCCCCAGAAGGAGAAACCACTTGAGCGCCAACCGTAACGCGCGTACTGGCCACGAGGCACCCGTCATCAACATCAGCATGACGGGAAACGCGCAGCTCAGCCTTGTCACGCCGATGGGCGCCACCGACCACCAGTCCACCAGCAACGCAGCCGTGAACGCTCCCGAAGCGCACTCCAAGAAGGAGGGCGGCCCCCTCTGGATGAGCATGCTCTTCTGGACCGCCGTCGCGGCTCTTGCGGGCGTCGCGGGCGCGGTCGCCGCCTACCTGTAGAGGCAATCTGCGTCGTGAGCCGAAGGGGTCCAGACCCTCGGTTCACGACGCAGATGCTCTGCCCGAAGTCTGGGCTCGGAGCTCCATCGGTCCCAGTACGAGGATGTCCACCCCATGCTCCTGGCACAGCACTTTGGCGGCCTCCTGCGCTGCCTCAGGGATGGTGGTTATGGCGGCCATGACGTAGAGATCGGCGCCGAGGTTGACGGCGATGCTGACATCCTTCTCGATCTGGCCCGGCTTGGTGAACTCCTCGCCGCTGGCTTTGACCTCGCCGGTGATGACCTTCGCGTCGGCGATTCCGAAAAGGTCCGCCTCCATCTTGTTCGTCTTCCCGGGAAACCACAGGTCCACGCCGGGCAGGAACCAGCTGCGGGTGTAGCGGCGCTGCAGAGCGGCGATGGTCAGCAGATGAGGCAGGACTCCCTGGTCGCTGGCGCGGTCGATTCGGGAGTCGAGCCGGTACACCAGCGACGGGCCTTGGCCAGCGCCTGTGTAGCCGCCGAGCGTGCCGCATCCGGGGCATCGGGCCGCCCCGCGCTCCGGGACCCCGGACAGCGGGAGGAAGGTGGTGATGCCGCAGGCGCCGCACTTGATCTCCAGCCCGCGCTCAGCCCACCCGACATCCGCGAGACGTTCCAGGGCGGCGGACGCCGCCTCTACGGTTCCGTGCCCGAGCTTGGCCGCGGACTTGAAGACGCGCTCGCTTCGTCCACCCCAGCGGGCGGCGAACTCCCGCTCGGCATCGCTGAGCGGATCCTCCTTGCCGCGCAAGCGCTCCAGCGCCCTCACCATGTGGCTGGTCCGCGGAGTAGTGAGCTTCTGGATTGTCTCCAGAACGCCGGCCTCGCCGAGCGCCGCCATGCTGGTCTCATCCATGAGGCCCACCCCTACAGCGCCCTTCTCCGAGGTCTCATGGCGTTCCGCTTGCTCCACGAGCAGGGTGTTCGCCACGGTGGCAAGGGTCGGCACGTTGAGCTCGATTCGGACTTCGCGTCTCATCGAGGTCGCTACCTCGATGGCCTCATTGCGCCAACGGGCTTTCTTGTCGACGAGTTTGGCCACAGAGTCCCGTTTGGGGAAGGCTGCGAACGGCTCACAGGTGACACCGACCAGTACGTCGACCCATGCCGTGAACGGGACCGGGCTGGGGAACCGCAAGGTGATTTTTTCCCGAACCACCGGCACATCCACCTGGGTCGTCTCGCCGTAGGTCCGCGTGAAAGCAGAGAATCTGGTGGTGCCCATGGACTTCCGGTAGCTGAACGGTGCGGTCCGCATTCGGTCACCCGGCGGGAACCTCACGACGGCCTGGAAGTCTGTCTCGGCACTCTCCTCAAGACCGAAGTACTCAGCAACTTCGTCCAGGACCTCCGGGCCGAGGGTACGGCTTGCCACCAGCACGTCCAGCGAGATCTCCTCCGGCCGCCGCAGCTGATCGGCCAGTTGCTCAGGGAACCCGACCCAGTCCTTCAGGCCCGTCGCGGGCAGCAGGTACATCGGCACCGTTCCGAAGCGCAGTGGCCGCAAAGCCCGCACGTTCCAAAAGCCGAGGCAGTCGGCGAGTTCACCCCCCTCGCTGGTGAGCCACAGGATGGTCGGGCCGTCCGAAACACCTCCCGTCGCCGTGTGCTCGCTGAAGTGGGCCACAGTCCGGTCCAACAGGGTGTGCTGCCATAGCTGTGCCTGGCCGATTTCCCCGGTCGAGGACGGACGTCGGATCGCGAGTGTGTCCCATCGCAGCTCGCTCTCCCGTTCGGCACTCAGGTCACCTGCCGCAGCTACTTCCCACAGACTGCCGTCCGCTGACGCGATCACGTGGCCGTTGGAACCGTCGACAGTCGGTGGCTGTCCGAGCCAGGCCGGCGGGCAGGAGAAGGATGTCCAACCGTCAGAGTCGATCTGGTCGATGGAGATGAGGTCGAGCCCGAGCGTGCTCGCAGCCATCGTGCTGGCGTCCTGCGGTGCGTCGACGTTCACCGCGCCGTCCGGGCCGGACAGTTCCACCGCCCGTCGATGTTCGTCGCTCATGGAACCGTCGGGTCGAATCTCGACGATGACTTCGCACGCACCCGCCCATCGTGTGCTGGCCTCCTGTACGGCGCGACGGAAGCCAGAAGTACTGCCCTCGCCGATCAGGTAGACGGCGCGGCCTGGGCGTACCGCAGCCGTGAACACCGCTCCATAGCTTGTCTCATCGCCAGGATTCATGGCCGTCACCTTGTCACAGCTGGGCGACACGAGTAGGCGTGCCACCCGCATCAACTTGCCATCTCAGGTGGCGTTGCTTATGGCGTGCAGCCTGTCCCGGGCCTGGTTGGCGGACTGGGCGCGCGGCTGCTGCTGGACGTCGCGGTCGCGGGCGTGTCCGATCACGGCCTGCCGGTTCGGCAAGTGGTGGAGGTGCAGGTGAAGGGCTTCTGGACGCCGGGAGTGCTGAGCGTGTGGCGGCGTCTACCGCTGGGCTGGCCGGCATGTCCGGTGGTCGCCGGGCCGGTACCGCGTCGCGTGGGTCCTCTACACCCCGTGGAGCCTGCGGGCCCGCTGTTCTCCTGCACCCCGGCGAGGGCACCTGACGCTCGTTCGCTGCCAGTGCTGGACCGCTGTGGTGGGCCTGAGGAGCGAGAAGGGGAGGAGGTTGGCTGCGGTGGAGGGGTAGACCGTATATTCCGACGGTGTACTTGTGCTACGTGGATGATTCGGGAACGGACAGCGTCCGTACCCTGACCGGGCTGCTTGTTCCGGCGGCCGGCTGGGGTGATCTCCTCCACGGCTGGCTGGAGGGGCGCCGGGACGTCGAGGCGCTCTGGGGCGTCCCCAAGAACGCGGAGCTCCACGCGGTGAAGCTCGTCAAGGGACGGGGACGGTACTGCCCCACTCCCGAGCAGGAAGCCAACTTCCACAGCAAGAGCCGGATCGCCGCGCACGAGATGCTGCTCAAGCGCCTGGCACGGTGCGAGAACCTGATCGTCACGACGGTGGCATGCCGGACCAAGGTCCTGCCCGATGTCTATGCCTGCTTTGTCGAGCACCTTGAGGAGTGGGCTGCCGCGCAGGATACCCACGTCATGGTGGTTCTGGACGGTAACCCCGGTCCCGCCGACACCGACAGCCTGAGCGCGGAGGAGGCAGCGGACGCCTGGCGGCAGGCTGTCCGCAACGCGGCACCCTACCGGGGTACGCACAGGGGGCTTCCCTTGGCCTCACGACGGGTTCTGGAGGACCCGGTGATGCAGGACAGTGCCTACAGCCAGCTCATCCAGGCGGCTGACATGGTCGCCTACGCCGCTTTCCATCACCTGGCCTGCGGCGATGCGACTCTCTGGCCCAAAATCACGCCGATTGGGCTGATGTCACGGTCCTACCGCCGTCTTGCCGAGCGCTGGCTCGGCGATCCCGCTGGTGAGGGCATTGTCTGGAAGACGCCGCCGTCGGGAGCCTGAGGCCTCTCAGAAACGCAGAAACCCCCGGAGAACCGGGGGCCCACGAGGTGCAAGATCCCCTGGGCGTTCTCAAACGAACGCATGGGACCTTGCCTGTCAATCATCGCCGATGGTGCTAGCGATGGCAAGCAACGCCCAGAAACGCCCAGGAACGCCCAGAAACACCTGCCTGACTTCCGCAGTTGGTAGGCATGCGGAGGCGGCCGATATGGGGGCTGAGCTGCGGGAACATGCGGAATGTGGCCGGGTGGGCGTGTGCCCACGCGGTTGCGTTGTGGCTGGTCAGGCGGGGTCTGCGGCGGTGATCCGGGGTGGCGGTTGGATGCCGCAGTCGCGGTAGATCGTGGCCTGCTCGCTGGTGAGCGGGGTGGTCTGGGTCAGCTGTCCGGCGTCGCCGGTGAGGGTGACCTCGTGGACGCGGCTCAGTTCGGTGCTGATCCGGTTCCAGGTCTGACCGGTGCGGCGTTCCGCGACGCGGATCAGCAGCAGGGCGAGCCAGCAGAGCAGCACGTGCGCGCGGATGCGGTGTTCGAGGCGGTGGAAGACCGGCCGAAGTTCCAGCACCGTCTTCAGGTCGCGGAATCCGCGCTCCGCTTCCAGGAGCGCCTTGTAGCCGACCGCGATCTCCTCGGCGGTCAGGTGCGGGTCGGAGCTGGTCAGCAGGTACTTGCCGTCCAGGCGTCCCTCGGCCTTGACCTTGGCACGGTCGATCGCCAGGCGTCCGCTCTTCGACGTCCTCAACCACCGCTTCAAGGTGGGGTGTTCGATCAGTGCGCATTCGGCACGCACGTGCGTGGCCTCCGCGCGTTCGCGGGCCTTCGCGGTGGTCAGGCGTTTGGCGTCGCGTTCGCGCTGGGTGCGGATGCGCTCCAGTTCGGCCTCGATGCGGGTGATCGCCTCCTCGCGGTGGTGGCGGTCGCGTTCCTCCTGAGCGGGGTTGTGGCAGATGACGAAGCGTCGACCAGGGGCCTGGTCGAGCTTGACCTCCTTGACCCGCAGGTTGTCGCGAACGCTCTGGTAGCGGCCCTGGCGGGCGAGGGCGGCCTCGGCGAGGTCGTTGCCGTCGCGCATGCGCATCCCGGCGATGAAGTGGCCGCCGGCGCGGGTGAGGTAGGCCAGGTTGTCCGCGCTGGAGAAGCCGCGGTCCACCACGGTGATCACCCGTCCCAGCTTCCAGTCGCGCATGTCGTCCTTGACCTGCGGCAGGATCGCCTGGTCGCTGGTGCCACCGGGCCAGCACCAGCAGCGAACCGGCACGCCCTCCTTGGTGACGGCCAGGCCGATGGTGATCTGCGGCAGGTCGTCGCGGTGGTCCTTGCTCTTGCCGTAAGTGCGGAACGGGTTCTCGCCCGCGTCGGGCTCGTCGCGTTCGAAGTAGGTGTTGGTGGTGTCGAAGAACAGCAGGTCGACTTCGAGGTTGAGGAGGTTCGCGACCGCGAAGAACACCGCTTCCTGGACCTCGGCCTGGGCGTCGGCCTCCACCAGCAGGTCCATCGCCCGGTAGGCCTGGTCCTCGTCCATCGCCTGCAGGCCCGGTATCGCCGCGTCGCGGCCGGCCCACTCGGCGGCCGAGAGCTTCGAGGCCGGGGCGACGGCGCGGTTGGCGACCAGGGCGAACAGCACGCGCTCGACGTCGGTGCGGAACCGGCGCGGGCCCAGGATCTTCGTGAGTGCGGCGTCGATGTCCAACTGCCGCCACAGGCCCTGCAGCAGCCAGACCGCTCCCAGGGGACGCGAGCCGGTCACCTGCAGGCCGCCGCCGACCACCGGTGCCGCCGCGTCACCGCCCTCGCCGAGGTAGCGGTTGATCGAGGTGACCAGGCGGCGCAGACCGTCGGTGTCGAGCTGGTCCTCGCGGCCGAAGTTGTGCAGCACCTCGGCCTGAGTGCTGCCGCCCACGCGGTGGTTGTGCGCGAGCTGCACGTAGCGGACCGCCGTCCCGTCCTTCTTCTTCCGCTGGGTGGTCCGCAAGTACATGCCCACAGCATGAACGATCTTCCCAGGAGGATTCAACCCTCACTTCAGAAAACGTGTGCCCACATGTTCCGCTGACCCAACTTCACGGGCAACACCGTGACCTGCACCGACACCGCCCGGCAAGCCCGTACGTGCCCACGAACTGCGGAACTCAGGACCTGGGAACGGCAAGGAGTGGTTGGGGCGGCGGGGTCTTTCGGTAACCCGACGTCCGGTGGCAGCTTGGCGACGAAGGGCCCTGGGGTGGCGGTCAGTGTCCGCGAACGTAGGCGCGTCGTTCGGTGACCAGGGTGTGCCAGTGGTGCCGGGTGGTCTCGGGGCCGTCGAGCCACCTGGCGCTGGAGGGGGTGTCGAGGGGGAGGCCGGCCATGTAGTGGGTGATGTCGGTGTAGTAGGCGTAGTCGCCGCCTGAGCTGAGTTCCCGCAGGCGTTCAGTCGCGGCGGCGAGCTGGTGCTGGTCGTCGCGGACGGCGTGGTGGAAGGCGAGGGCGAGTTCCAGGGCTGCCTGGGCGGCGACGATGCCAGCCGTGACGCTCTCGGTACGCAGGAGGGCGGCCCGGTCTTCTACGTCCTGGCCAGCGGTGCCGGCGTCGCGGATGAGGGCGGCGATCCGGGTGGTGAGGGTGGTGGCGCGCAGGTCGAGTCCGGTGAGCAGCTGCTCGGCGAGATGGAGTTCGTCGTCGGCCTGCCGCGGGTCGGTGAAGGCGAGGGCGAAAGCACGCTGGGCCTGGGCGGTGGCGCGCTCCCCGGCGACGTTGTGCTGCTCGGCCTCCAGACGGGCGTTCTCGTAGGCTGCCGCGGCGCGGTCCATGGCGCCCTGGACCCACCACACGTCGCCCTCCACGCGGTGGTGGCGTCCGGCCCAGCCGAGGGTGAGGGCGGTGGTGAGGGCGGTCGGGAAGTCGCCGGCCAGGCGGGCGAGGTGGGCGAGCCCGCGGCGTGCGGCGGGTGCGAGCCGGCCCTGGCCGGCGGCGACGTGCTGCATGCCCTGGCGGGAGGCGTCGCTGAGGCCGAGGTCGCGTTGTGCCTTGGCGAGGTAGTAGACGGTCATGTCGTGCAGGTCGGGCGGCAGCAGGTGGGTGTCGACGACGGCGCCCAGGCGCGCGGCGGTGCGCTCACGGTGTTCGTGCTGGCGGCGGGCCAGGGCGCTGAGGGCCTCGACCAGCGCGTCGGCCGGCGTGCGCAGCGCCGGGGTGTCCGGGCCGGGGGGCTCGGGCGGGGCGAGGGGTTCCCACACGGAGTCGCCGATGTAGCGCCAGGTCGCCTCGGAGAGCCAGCCGAGGTTGAGGCGGAAGTCGCGGGCCAGGCGCAGGCCCTGGCGCAGGCAACCGATGAGCAGCATCCGGTCTTGCACAGTGCTGGAGGTCCACTGCTCGCCGAGGCCGGCGAAGGCTCGCTCGGCCGCGCGGCGCCAGTCGCGCTGCGACCAGCGGTCGTCCGCCTGGTCGTCGGCGCCACGGATGGTGGAGCGGATGAGGGCGTGCAGGTGGAAGGGCCACAGGCCGAAGGTGTTCTCGCCGATGAACGGCCGCTCGGTCAGCCGCTGGGCGGCCGCGTCGTGGGCGAGGCCAGCGGCCCGGGTGGCGAGGGGGATGTCGAAGGCATCCAGCAGGGTGACAGAGCGCAGGACGTGCCGCTCCTCCGCGGTGAGGTCCTGCAGGGTCCGGGCGATGAGGGCGGGGAAGTCGTGGTCGAAGTCGGCGGGGGCCGGGGTGCGGCCGGTGCGGCGCAGTTCCAGGAAGCGCATCACCGAGAGGTCCAGGAACAGCGGCAGGCCGTGCGAGCGGGCGGTGATGACGGCGCGCAGCTCGGGTGCGATGAGCGCCTGGCCGTCACGCACCAGGCGGCGCGCGAGGTAGTCGTCGCAGTCCTCGGCGGAGAAGTCCCCGATCAGTACCTGCCCGCCACCGTCACCGGGCGGGACCAGGGTCGTGGCGGGGCGGGCGTGCGGGACGGCGGGCGCGGCGAGGGCCGGCCAGGCAGCGGGGCCGGTGAAGTCGAGCTGGCCCTGCAGGGCGTCGTCCGCCCACTGCAGGCGGTTGCGGCCGGTGATGACGAACAACGCGTTCGGCATCAGCCACACCACGCGCTGGATCAGGCGCTCCAGGTCGCGGTGGGTGCGGTCGCCGGTGTCCTCGAAGGTGTCCAGCAGGATCACCGGGGTGAGCCGCTTGCCCTCGGGCAGCTGTGCGAGTTCCCACGCCAGCAGGTGCGGGTAGTAGGAGAGCGCGTCCAGGTCCGGCTCGGCCTCCAGCAGGTCCGCCAGCCGCACGCACCCGGCCAGCGCCCGCACGGACTGCCGCCGCTCGCGCAGGGCCCGCACCAGCGTGCCGGTCACCTGCCCCAGGGCCGTCCCGACGGTCCCGGGCAGCAGCAGCGCCTGGGCTACGTCACCCAGCGCGGACTGCATCTGCTGCGGCAGCGCCTTGCCGAACCGGCTCGCCAGCGAGCTGCGCCGCAGGTACTCCTCCAGGCTCTCACCGGGGTGCTGGTGCTCCCAGTAGCGGCGCAGTGCGATGTCGAAGGCCGGCAGGGGGCGTGCGAGGTCGGCGAGGGCGAGGCGGATCGTGAGGACGATCTGTTCGAAGTCGGTGCCGGCGGAGCGGGCGAGGTCGATGCGCACCGGCAGGATCCGGCTCTGTGGCCAGGTGGGCTCGCCCCACTGCGCGGGCCGCTGGCCGGCGTCGGTGAGGGCGGCCTCCAGCTTGCGCGACAGCGTCGTCTTGCCGATGCCGCCGACGCCGTGGAAGCCGAGGACGTTGCGGCGGGGCGCCTCCAGGTCCTCCACGTCGAAGCTCGGGTCGCTGGTGCGCCGCAGGTGCCCGGTGAGGGAGGCCGCGACGGCCTGCCACTGGCCCTGGCGGTTGGTGAACGCCTCGTCCGCGCCCAGCTGACGGTCGTTCGAGCTGAACAGAGCCCTCAGGTCACGGCCAGCCACGACGCCCCCACGTTGTTGATCACCAGTCACCTACTTACGTCCGGACGGTATCGCGACCGAGAGGTCCGCAGCAGCGGGACCAGCGATGTAGGGTCCCTGACCTGCGTGAAGCCCGTGCGGGGCGCTGACTTACACACGGCTGCGACCGTGTGTAAACATTCATGCAGGCAATTGCGCGCGCAATAGGAACGGCGCGCATTCTTCGGATCGAGAGGGGGAGGCGTGTCCGACCAGCGACGACCGCCGGATCCTTCCGACTTCTCCGACCTCGCGGGGCACGGTGGTGAGAGGCAGCACGCTCTGGACATGGTGCGAGAGGTTCTCGCCTGGTACGCCGAGCAACTCCTCGTGGAGATCAGGCGCACTGAGCCCGATACGCTCCGCATCGAGGAGCTGAAGGCCGCACGCCGGGCCGTGCACGGCGATCTGGCCCGTGTGCGGGCTGCCGGCCCGCAGGAGGCGGAGCAGATTGCCACCGCCTACGCCGCGCTCCTACAGGACTTGACGACCTGAACAGGCCTCCGCCGGCGCGGACACGGTGACGTCCTGCGGACCGGCCAGGGCCTTCGGCCCGGGACCCGGCACATCGGTACGCATCAATGGCCTGGCCATCGTCATGATCTGCTCCAGCTCCTCCCGGTGCCGGGACAGCGCCTTGTACAGCGCCCGGTGGCGAGCGAGGAAGCACGAGGCTTCCTCCTGCGTGTAGGGCCGCACCCGCTCGGCCGCCAGCCTCTCCGCCGCGCCCGACCGGCCGCCTGCACCGCCCGACGGGTCGCCAAGAGCCACGCCGTCCCGGTCGACGACCAGCACCGAGTCCACTGCCGGGTGACCCTGGGCGACCTGAAGCCCCTCAGCCACCGCGCAGAAGCACACATCGTGCCCGGCGGCAGACGTGAACCGGGCGGAGCGCCCTTTCGCCAGGGCCCGTACATAGCGCAGCGCGGTGCCCTGCCGGCTGTCGGCCGCCCGCACGGCCAGGACCACCAGCTCGACGCGGTAACCGTCCCGGTGAAACACCTCGGCACGGCGCAGAAGGCTGTTCGCGCTGCCGGGCGCCATCTCGATGACCACGTCGCCGCGGTGCTCGCGGACGTAGGCCTCGGCGGCGGTGAGCCAGGCACGGTAGTCCGCGCGGATCGCCTCGCCCGCGCCGCGAGGGTTCTCCCGCAGCAGCTGCCGATAGTCGGGGTGAACATCCTTGAAGTCGTCGCCCACCAGCTGGGTCGCCCCCGCCCGCATGTTCGCCTTCACGTCACTGGCGACATCGGTCTTGCCGGCACCAGGCTGACCCACCACGAACACCACCACGGGTTGCTCCCGAGGGATGATCTCCCCGAGGTCGGGGACGACCACGTTCTCGAAGAACCAGCGGTGCTCGCGCTCGGAGAGGCGGTGGTAGTCGACACCCGGAGGCTCCCGGCGTGGCTGCGCGATCCGGCGCACCGGCTCCGAGAGAGCGAAGGCCCGCTCGGCGTCGCGGGTGACCGCCAGAGCATGGTCGGCCTGGAGCAGACCGGCGTGGCTACGGCGGTCGGCGGTGGCCAGCTGGAGGCGGAACTGCGCGCTTTCCCGGGCGTTCCACCAGCGGACGTGCTCGGCGGCGACGGTGGCGGCCGCGCCAGTCGGGCGCCGCCAGTGCCCGTCGGGGGTGAGGTCGTTGGAGTAGAGCGCCTCGGCGCCGCGCCGCAGGACGGTGACGCGGTCGGCGAGCTGCTCCGCCTCGACGACAGCGAGGGTGGTGACCAACGAGGCCGCGCAGTCGTCGTGGTTCTCCCACGACACGTAGCGCCCGCCCGCGGCGTGGGCCTGGTCCAGGTAGCGGTCCATGACGCCGAGCTGGCTCCACGCTTCGGGGACGGCCAGGACCGCGACCTCGATCCGGTAGCCGGCCCGCCGCCAGTTGGCGGCCGCAGCGCGGGCCTCGTCCGGGTCAGTCAGGGCCGTTTCGACGACGGCGTCGAAGCGGTGCTCCCGGGCGTGTGACTCCGTGGCGGCCTGCCAGCGGCGGGTGTCGGGGCGGACCTTCACCCCGGCTGTCCGGGGGTTCTCCGCGAGAAGCGCGGCATAGCGGGGGTGCGCGGTCTTGTACAGGTCGCCGGCGATGCGCACGGCACCGCCTCGTGCGGCGAGGGACGCCTGTACGAGGTCGGCGAGCGTGGTCTTCCCGCTGCCAGGCTGGCCGGCGACGAAGACGACGACAGGCCGCTCTTGCGGGGTGGTGCCTCCGGTTCCGGCCGGAAGGATCACCCGGTCCAGGATCTGGCGGCTCTCGGTGTCGGAGAGAGCCGCCGGGACGACGTCCCGTTCTCTCACCGGTACTCCTGGGCGGGCACGAGTTGCTCCTGATCGGTTTTCGCTGGGGCGGGGACGAGGCCGTGCGGACGGCGCTCGGGCACTTGAAGGACCGCCCGCGGGCGGTCGGGCGGGCAGGGAACAACGCCCCCTGATCTCCCGGCGGCTACCCGTCGGTGTGCCGGTGGCAGCGTTCCGCGGCAGCCTGTTGGGTGCCGTGGTGTTCCATCTCGTCCTCGATGCGCCTGACGCGAGCCTCAAGCGCTGCCAGGCGCTCATCCTGTGGGCTCACCGCGGGCGCCGGCCACGGGACGGCGAGTTCGTGGTGGGCCCGCCAGACGTCCGTCAGGGCAGCGGAGGGATTGGTCTGGTGCTTGAGCTGCACCATGAAGATGGGCTTGCCGTCGGGGCGGTGCACGACGACGTCGTGCTGCTCCGCCTCGCGGTCGGTGTGGCCGGCAAAGGTGACGGCGGAGGTCTCGGACGGCTGGTGGGCACCGGGGATGTTCACCTGTAGGCCATGCTCTGCCGCAAGTTCCTGGATTCCGTCCCAGAGCTGGTCTAGCTCCCAGACAGCCTCCGCGACCTGGTCGACCCCGGCCACCGGGTGTTTGGCCCAGCGCCGGTACGTCGTGCCGTACCGGCCGTGGGCCGTCGACCGGGTTACACCGAGGGCCGCTCCGATCTCGTCCCAGGAGTTGCCGCGGGCCCGGTCGGCCACAACGGCCTGGGCCAGGAGTTGGTTCGCCTGTTCCACGAGGCGGGCGGCGTGACGGACGTGCTGCCCCGGCTCCGCTCCTCGGGCATCCTCCAGCCGGGCCATTCCCAGCAGGTGCCCGTTCGGCAGCCAGCCAGGCTCCGGCAGGTGGTCGTTGTCTGGCTTGTAAGTCATAGCCGTATCGTGTCACCGCTGTTTTGTACGGTCAAACCAGATCTCTGTATGGCGTGACAGGACGTCAGTCTGGCGCGTGTTCTCCACTGCCCGGACCGGGCGGCCATGTCCGCCGGTCCGGTCGCGTACGGCACCGCCGGGGAAGGGCCTCCGGGGCGTCGGTGACGGCCCGGCACGTTCGCCTGTCCGTGGGGCGGCCTAGGGGTCTTACGACTTCGGGGCCGCCCCAGGTTCGTTTCGGCTATTCCCGGTCGCGCAGCAGCTCCCACAGGGCCAGGAGCTTCGGTGCGAGGATCCGGCTGGTCGTCCGGGTGACGGTGCCGACGATCAGGGCGCCGGTGGTGTGCCGCGGGTCCAGCCAGGCCGGCACGGACCGCTCTCCCGTCCCCGCCCCTGGGGTCGCCGGGCCGGTGGTGTCGTCCTCGGCCGGCCGCGCCGGGGTGCTGCTGCCGCCGGTGGAGGGCGGCGTCGTCCTGGTCATGGTGGTCCTCCTGGTGTGGTCGCGCGGTGGGCGGTCCGGGCACAGGAGGCGGGCGGCGGGACAAGCGCCGCGGGTCTTCTCCTGGGGTCCGCGGTGCTGGACGGTACGGGCGTGGGAGCGCGGGTCAAGGGGGTCCGGCCGCCGGTTTCCGGGGCCGTGACGGGCGCCGTCCGGGCGGGCGGGCCGGCGGAGGGTACACGCGGGAATTGGCGAGTCAACCCCCTCGTGAGCAGGCCGGATCTTGCATCGTTTCGAACTTGTGTTCGATAATGGGGGGTGTCGTCCCGTCCTCGTCCGATCCCGCCGCCGGAATGCGCGCCGCAGCTGGCCGCCCGGCTGCTGCCGGACGTGGCGGTGGCCGGGGTGCCGGACCACGGGCCGCCGCTGTGGCGGGTCGTGGAGGTGCGGGTGAACGGCACCTGGCGGCCGGGCGTTTTGAGTGCCTGGCGCCGACTGCCGCTCGGCTGGGCCGGCCACGTCCGCTGGAGCCCCGGTGCCTACGGCGCCGCCTGGGTCCTCCACACCCCGTGGAGCTTGCGCCCGGCGGTCCTGCTCCACCCCGCACCCACGGCCCAGGCCGCCGTCGCGGCTGGCCGCCAGGGCGCCCCGGTGGCCGGCCGGGACGACACCCGAACGCCTGGCGCGCGCCGCGGGCCGGGCCCGCACCGAACCTAGGAGGATCAGCCCATGCCCGACGCACTGCCCATCCCCGCCGACCTCCTGGCCCTGCGCCGTGCCCGCGACGCGGCCTGGGCCGAGCTCAACGCCTACGTTGCCGAGGTTGAGGCTCTGCGCCGGGAGCAGTACCCCGACCCCGAGCAGACGGACGTGCGCGCCATGTGGGAGCCGGAGCAGCGCGAGCGCCTGGCCGAGCTGCGCGCGGCACGCGACGCGGCCGTCCTGGCGGTGCGCCGGCATCCGACGATGGCGCGGGCGCTGGCGGAGGGCTGCTGGGCGGCGACCGATGTGGCGCTGTTCCGTGCCACCGGGCCTACCCCCGAGCCGGTCGACGCGGGGTAGCGGGTCTCCGTCCCGCGTCCGTCGGCCCGGACGCTGCGCTGGCGCGTGCGCGTGCTGCCCGCAGGGGCCGGACGCGAGGGGGAAGGCGGTCGGGGAGGGTCAGCCGCGGGCCAGCGGAGCCCGTTTCGGCGGGCGAGGCGGACGCCGCGCGAACCGTATGGAGAGGGTCCCGAAGGTTTGCACGCCGGGCCCGGCGAGCCCCGACGAGGTTGCCGTGGGTGTGCACCCAGGAGTTCGCCGGCCCGGTCCGCCCGTGCGCGCCGCCGCCCACTGGCTGGGCGGCCCATCCTGCCACTGGTGTTGCTGCGGATCCTGGTCGTAGTTCCAACTGGGCGTCCGGGTGGGTTCGAGAACACCAACCTGTGGGAAGTCGCCCTTTCTGGCGGGAACGGATCCGCAGTCCGGCCATGCTCGTTGTTCTTTGCATCCGTCAGCCGCCTGCTCGGCCCACCTGACAAAACAGTCGCCCTCGCGGTTAAGGACCACTAGCCTCCCCGTATGACGGCAAACCAGGACGAACAGGAAGACCTCCAACGGCTCGTCCGTACGCTCGACCAGGTCGCACAGCTGGCTGAGCGGACCACCACTGATTGGGACGGCTGGGAAGTCGCGGATTCCAGCCCGCTGGCTGCCGACGACGCCAAGACTCATCCTTATCGGCTCTCCCATAGCGCGCACCTCGCCCTCGTCGTGGCCGTCGACCACCTTCAGGCTCTGGCTTCCAGCATCAAAGGCTCCAGCGCGGACAACCGCCAAGACGTGCTGATCCACACCCATGCCCAATTCACACTTATCCGAGCCGCGCTGGAGAACGCGGCACGAGCGGTCTGGCTGCTCGGACCGAAGAGCCGGGACGACCGGATCAAGCGCGTCCTGGCCTTGCACCTTGCTGACCTGGTGAACAGCCAGAAGTTGGCCGAAGTGCTAGCGATCTCCGCAGAGACCGGCCCCGATCCCAAGCACATGGCCAACATTGAGAGCCGTCGGGCGCAGATCCGCAGCTTGTTGGCCGCAGCCGGCCTGACCCCAGCTGGCCTGCCCCCTGATCAGCTACTGCAGGCGCAGAGACGCGTCCTAAAGTTCCCCGGGTATGAAGTCATGGTCGCTGACGCTGGGACACATATCGGCGATGCCCACGTCCGACTCTTCTGGAAAGCTTGCAGCTCCCTGGCACATGGGGATCTGTCCGGCACCCTCGCGGTACTTGACCGTGAGACCGCTCGCAGTGACGGCAAAGTAGCAACAGTCCAGTTCACTGGCTCCGTACCGGCCTTGGTCCTCTTCACAATGGCGGCGCTGCGCATGACGTTCAGCGCCTTCGACCTGTACACAACCCGGGCAAGGAAGCTCGCCTGGGAAGCCCCAGTGAGACCGGTCCAGGACGTGCCGGCAACCTTTCGCGCTTGAACAGCAGTGCCGGTCGGCGTGAGCACAGACCCGGCCACCCCCTACTCCGGCCACGGCCCTGCCGACCCTGGTAGAGCAGCTGAAGGCGACGTGGCCGGCAACGCCACCGGGCCGTCGCGGGGTAGCGGGTTGCCGTTCCGCACCTGTCGGCCCGGATGCTGCGCCGGCGTCCGGGTGCTGCCCGCGGGGGTGGTTCGCGAGGGGGAGGCGGTCGGGGAGGGCCGGCCGCGGGCCGGCTGCTTGTCCGGCCGGGAGCCGGGTCGGGTCGTACGCTGGTCAGACAGGGATGGTACGCGTCCGCCGGGCGAGGCGGACGCCGCGCGAACCGTAGGGAGAGGGCCCCGAAGGTTCGCTCGCCGGGCCCGGCGAGTGTGTTCGCCGGCCCGGTCCCGCCCGTGCGCCGCCCTGCTTGCTCAGCGGGCCGACCAGACCGGGCACCCCGCAGCGTGCCTCGTCCACATGATCACGCCGCCGCCCTCACGCACCTCACGGCTGCGCACGACCGCACAGCAGCCCCCCGCCGCCACCGCTCTCGCCCGGGTCCCGACGGTGCCGCCCACCCCCGGCGGCGCGGCAGCAACCGACGCTGGACCCGGCGCTGGCCGCGCGGGGCGATCCTGCGGCACGGCCCTCGGCCCCACCAGGCCGAGGGGAAGGGCCAGGGCCCGGGCACGGCTACGACGACGGTTTCGACGCTCGGACATGCCGAGACCCTGCCCGCCCCCACCCGCTCCACCACCTCGCCGCGCCGCGACACGCCGCCCCGACTCCCCGTTGGACCTGGGCGCCAGCGCCGGTCATATTGGTGTGCGGTCCGGCTCGGGACCGCAGTACGCTCGCCCCTCCTGATGCGACGTAGGAGATGGTGTGAGCAGCTTCATGGATCCGCTGGACGAGCCGCAGCAGCTACTGGTGGACACGGTCTGGGAGCAGTTCGCCAAGGCTCAGAAGTTCCCGTCCTTCCGCTACGTCGAGTTGGTCATGCGACGCGCCGGCCACAACGCCGTGGCGGTGCTGAACAGCTTCCCGGCGCTGGGCGGGGAGTCGGGCTACCGGGCGGCAGACATGTTCCGCCCCCGCCCTACGGACGGCCCGGTGTGGCTGACGCTCGCCGGACTGCGCCATGTCCGGGATTCCCAGGCAGCGCCGATCATCAGCGTGCTGCTGGAATACATGCGTGCCTTGACGAAGGCCCAGGACTGGTTCCTCCAGGACCCTTTTGACTTCGAGGGTGAGCTTCCCGAGCGGGAACTCCGTGACACTGTGGTGGCCCGGCAGCCGGGAATGGATCCCGGGCTCATTCCCTGGGAAGCCATCGCCTGTGTTGCAGACCGCGAGTGGCCCGGTCTTCGTTTTCAAGACCAGGGGGAAGGTAACGGGATTGGCAGGCTGGGGGTTTTGCCCGAGGCGGACTTCGACACGGTGGAGGACTACCTCGCCGCGGTGGTCGCCGCCCTCACCCCTGCGGACCACCCCGCCGAGCTGCCCTACACCGACCCCCGGGCCCTGGTGCGATCGATCGGCTTCTTCGACGTGACCTGCGAGCTGGTCATCCGGCGCCCGCTGGTCGAGCGCCCGCCCCTGGAGCAATCGGGCCGCCTGGTCCTGGACGTCGCGACCGAGGCCGAGTTCCTGGCAAGTCTCTCGGCCCTCAATGAACTCCTCGCACGGCTCGACATCCCGAAGAAGAACCCGCCGCACGCGCTCGGCCGGATCACCGACTACCTCACGAAGGCGCTGCCAGGGATCGACCGGGCCGCCGTCGAGCGGGCGGTGCACACACTCGACCAGATCCGGGTCCTGCGGAACTCCAACATCCACACCAAGCCCAACGCCGACCTGCTGGAGGCCTACCAGAGCCTCGGCCTCGCCTTCCCCGTCCGCGACTACGGAGCGGCCTGGGACAGCATCCGCGCCTACGCCGACCGCGCCTTCGCCGCCTTGCAGGAACAGATCCTGGCTGCTCGTCCGGCCTCCACCGGGACGGAGACTCCCGACGACCCAGCGGCAGAGGCGCCCAGCACCGTGGTACCCGCCCAGAAGCCGACCGCCTGACGGGGCAGCAGGCCAGTCGGGCGGAGCTGGAAGACTGATCACCATGAGTTCTGATCGTCGCGCGCTGCACAGCCCGTTCTCCTCGTCCCCCGTCCACGCCCCCCTGCCCGCCGAGGACGGGGAGCGGCTGCTCCCGGTGGAGCGCGCCCCCTTCCTGGAGCCGCCCGCCCCCGCCGACAAGGACGACGCCCCGCAGTGCGCCCAGCCGCAGGCCGGCCGCCGGCGCCTGGGCCCGGGCGGCGCCGCCTTCCCGGCCGCCGGAGCCACCCGCTGACCGACCGCGCACTGCGGCGCCGTCGGCGGGGTGCTGTTGCGGATCGCCACGCAGCCCGTAGCCCGCTTCCGCACCCGGGGAGGGTGACTGCGCAGGGCGGCCCGGTCGGACCTGCGCAGGCGGTTGGTGCGCTGCGCAATGGTGCGGGCCGGCCGCCTTGCGCATCCGCGAAGGGTCGGGCCGGCGGATGCCGCGTGCGGCGGCGTTCGGGGGGTGCGGCTACTCTCCTGATCATGGATCAGAGTTTTGACGCGCGCGGAATCAAGGCCACCGGTGGAATCGACGCGCGAGGAATCAAAGCGTCGCCGGAGACGCCCGGCTGCCCGGAGTGCGGCATCGCGCTGCGTACCTCCGGCCCCGGCCGCCGGCCCGTCTACTGCTCCAGGTCCTGCTCCTCCAAGGCGTACCGCAGGCGCCGCGCCGAGGGCCAGCAGGACGCCGTCGCCGACGCCCTTGTTTCCTCGCGCGTCGAAATCCCCGCCGACGCCGACGGCGGCCGGCAGGAACTGCTGGACCTCGCCGCCGCCGTCCAGCGCGCCGCCGCCCGCTACCTCCAACAACTCGACCGGGCCCAGCGCGGCGAAGGCGACGACCCGCGCTGCAACCAGGCCCTGGCACGCCTGGACGCCGCCGTCACCGGCGCCACCCAGCGCCTGCTGCGCCAGGCCCACGTGCTGCGCCACGAGATGACCGCCGGCCGCCTCCGGGTCGAGCGCGCCGCCGCGACCGCCGCACCCGGCCCGGCCGCACCCGTCGGACCGGCCGGCACCGCTCCCGCCGCACCGCCGGCCGGGCCGGATGCGAACCTTGTTCCGACGCGCGTCGAATCGGCAGGACCGGCCGTCGACCTTGTTCCGACGCGCGTCGTAACAGCAGGGCCGGGCGCAGACCTTGTTCCGACGCGCGTCGAAGCCGATCGCCCCGGCGCCGGCGTCGTCCCGCCGCTCGTCCCGACCCCGGGCCGGGGTGTTCCGGACCGCGCCGCCCTCGCTCCCGCCCCCGGGCCCAGCGTTTCCCCGCGCGTCGAAACCCCCGGCCCCCTGCTCGGCGTTGCGCACCAGCTGCTGCTCACCGCCGACCGCCCCTCGCGCAGCACCGTGACCCGGCCGTCCACCGCGGCGCCCGCCGGCCCGCTGCGCAGTGCAGCACCCGAGCCCGTGGTGGCCGAGGTCCCCGAGCAGCTGCGCCTGGCGCTCGCCGAGGAGCGCACCTCCACCTCGCCGCTCGCCCGCGGCCTGGGCGCCCCTAGCGACATCTGGAGCGTGTCCGACAGCGACCTGGTGGTGGAGGGCTGGGACGCCGATCCGGGCCTGTTCGCGGTGCGGCGCCCGGACCGCCGGCTGGTGGGCTGGGTCGCCGCCGCCGACGACGGAGGTGGCTGGGGGACGTTCGTCGACGGGCGCCAGGTCGTCGACGCCGCCGACGGCGAGCCCTGGCTCTCCCAGGACCCGCAGCACGCCGTCTCCCTGCTCCAGGCCGCCCTGGACCTACGGAGCACCTGACGCCCCGACCGGCTCCGTGCTGCCGCTCGACGCGAGCCCGGAGCTGGCGGCCAGCACCGTCCGCCAGGCGCAGCCTCGCGCGCCGACCCGGCCGGTGACGTGAAGGCGGTGCGCGCCGCGGGCAATGGTGTGCGGCGCGCACTCGCCCGCTGATTGTCCCGCGACGTACCTGGGCGCTGGTCGGCGGTTCGGCTTCGTGGCACGACACGGCAGGAGACTGCGAATCGGTCTCCGTTTCCCTGGCCGGGAGGCCGCGCCGCCCACAGGCTGAGCTTGGAAGCGGGTGTTTCTGCGGCGGGGGGCGAGGCGTGGTTGGAGGCGGGATGATTGAAGTGTGAGAAGGGGAATCTTTGCCCTGCCGATGGCGCTGATTATTACCTGGTTGGTTTGGGCGTTGAGAGCGCATTCGCCAGGGGCCCGTGGGTCGCCTGAGGTGCTGCAGGCTGAGCCACTTCAGGCGGTTGAGGAGTACCCGTCTCGGAGTCTGTGCCTTGATGTGGCTTTGCAGGAACGAGCTCACCAGACCGCCGCTGTGGCCGGGCTCAACACACTTGCGGCTGCTCTGCTCGGCTTTGAAGCCGTCTTAGCTGTGACAGGCCTCAAGGTCACGACCGGGCCCAACTGGAAGCTGGCTGCCATGTCAGCTCTAGGCTTCAGCATGATCACAATCTTGCTCTCGCTCATCGACTTCGTCGTTCCTGCGAAGAAGCCCACAGCCAGGCAGGAACGACCCAAGTGGTACTGCCGAGCCTTCCCTCGGCGGACATTCTCGATATCACCGGCTGGTATGACGCCGCACCTCGCCAACCCGCCGGGACGCAGCGAGGAGATCATCTTCACAACGGTGGGGGTACTCTTCCGCTATACGTCGGACTACGTGATCAAGCCCAAGAAGCACTGTCTCACCGCAGCCGTTGTTTTCTTGGGCGTAGCCTTGGTCGTAGGAGGACTCGGGGCGGCCTCGTACGCCTAAGAAGGGCCGACTTGATGAGCTACTTGACCGGACTACTTGGACGGCTCGGTCCGAGCCAAGATGCCAAGCACCCAGACGCTGGGACGGCAGTGGAGTCTCTCCCAAGCTTGGGCGTACTGCCAGGAGCGACGGTCGCGGGAGGACACTTGACGGCCGAACCTGCCCCCCTGACATTCGACGAGCTGAGCGACCGGTACTACGACGACTCCATTCTGATCTCGGGGGAGTGACCGGCCGTCGCTAGGTCAGGGCTGGGACCGGATATCAAGGTGTGCCCGGCCCGGCAGGGGCTGTCGGAAGTTCCGGAGGCCCTCCGACGAGCGCCCGACGGGATCACCTGCCAGGAAGGGCCCATCAGGGCGGTTCAGGGCCCTGTATGGCCGGTTCCGAGGATGCCGACAACCCCTCGGCGGCTGATTGGATCCCGGACCAGCAGCGAAGCATCCATGATCATGAGCAGACGGTAGCTGTGGCTCCCACGGTCAGCCAGCGACTTGGCTGGTCGGGCTCAGCCCGGCATTGCCCGGAGCCGGCCCGGACCGGTCGTCATGCCGGACGGCATCGAGCCGGCGGCCGCAGCCACGTCTGGCAGGTGATGCGGCGCGCACCGCTGCGCCGATCCTTCCAGCCCCGCCCCCGGCGGCCTATTCCTGACCGGGTGGGGCCGGCCGCCCGCCCCACCCGGCCGGGCCGTACAAGCGGTGCTGCGCTCAGAGGTCCCGGAAGAGCTTGATGTAGCGGTTCGCCGCTCCGCGGTCGAGCCGGATGCCGTGGGCGAGCAGCTCTTCGAGCAAGGCCCCGGCAATGGCGTTGTGGGTCCGCGGATCGTCCGGCCGGATCCGGAGCCTGCACAGAACCTCGACCTGCTCCCGCTTCGTTCGGCAGGCAGCCAGTTGCTCACCGAGGGCATCACCGGAAGCCCGCTGGGGCGGAACCGCAGGGGCCACCTGCAAGGCCGCCAAGCGGTTCACCTCGGCGGTGATGGCCTGGATCCCCACCCCGGCCCGAACAGCCCGGCCCAGCTGCTCCCTGAAGTCCTCCTCCGCGCTCCTGCGCAGCTTTTCGGCACACAGGAGGTCGTCCACACTCCGACGCAGTTCTGGGAGGAGAAGGTCGGGGGAGATGCTGGGCGCGCTCATGATCAACGAACGACCAGGCGGAGCGGAAGTCACGGTCCCACTCCACTACAGCGTTTGTTGCACAGGAAGCAAAGGAGGGCGCAGCAAAAGTTACGCCTGAGGGTAACTTTCGCTGTCGTCCAGCTCAGGTCGGTGTTACTTTCGTTGATATGAACCGCGCGGAGCAGATGGTGGCCATCGGAGACATCGCCGCCCAGCAATGGGGGCTGATCACCGCCGCCCAGGCCAAGAAGGCCGGCCTCAGCGGCGTCCACATGAAGCGACTGACCGACGCAGGCCTGCTGGAGAGCATCAGCCGGGGCGTCTACCTGCTCACCGGCAGCGGCTACCCCGCCCACCTGGACATCGCGGTGGCCTGGCTGCGCCTCCAGCCGGCTGTTCCCGCATGGGAGCGGCGCGCGGACGACCCCGACTCGGCCGTGGTCTCCCACGCTTCCGCTTGCCTGCTCCACGGCCTGGGCGACATCCCCTCCGGCGAGGTCGAACTCACCGTGCCGCGCCGCAGGGTCACCCGCGAGCCCTTCGTGAAACTGCACATCGCAGCCCTGGAACCCGACAACGTCGTGACGGTCGACGGGCTTCCCGTCACCACCGTCACGCGCACCGTGGTCGATCTGCTGCGCCAGCACACCGACGGCGGCCACGTGGGCGGCGTGATCGCAGAGGCCGACCGCCGCGACCTGGTCTCCGCACAGAGTCTCGCCCCCCACGTGGCCCGCTTCGCCAAGCGCTACGGACTGCCGCAGAACGACGGCATCGCCCTGGTGGAACACCTCGTCGCCCAGGCCGGAGACCACCTCCACTCCCAAGAAGTCGCACGGGCCACCCAGGACGGGATCGTTGCCGGCTGGCTCCTCGCAGGACACCCCGGCCACACACGCGATAACCCCGATCTCGTCTCCGGGGAGGTCTCCCGTCTGGCCGACCACCAGGTCGGCGCCGTGCCGCTCTCTGCTGTCGGACGGGGGACTCTCCAGCAGCTCGGCGGGTCCAGCCAGACAGAGCGGGACATGATCAGGAACCTGGTCCTCTCGCCTGCCCTGCGGGAGTCCATTCGGCAGCTCGGCACCTCGGGCGTGCAGGACGCGATCAGGAACCTTGCCGACGTTCAGGCGAGCTTGATCTCTCCCGCCATGCGGGAGTCCATTCGGCAGCTCACCAACTACTCGAACAGCGGTGTAGTGCAGGACGCGATCAAGACTCTTTCCTCCTCCCCCGCTCTGTCGGAGGCTGTCCGGCAACTCACCTCGAACAGCGGGCTGCACAGCACGCTCAGGGACCTCCAGCTTCAGCAGGGACTGGAAGGCCAGCAGTTCATTCGCCACGCTCTCGCGCAGGCCCCGAACCCGCTCCCCGCGGGGCACGACGGGCAGCCGACGGACACGGACGAAGACCAGCAGTAGGTGGCCTCCTGGGACGAAACGTAATATTTCCCGGCACCGCAAACGACATGGGGCCTACAGTCGGCGCACAGCCCGGCGAACGGAGACCCCATGGGCAAGTACGCGCACCCGAAGCACTTCGACACCGCCCTGAAAAGCGTCGCGCTCAAAACCTCCAAGCAGCAGGGCATGCCCGTCGCCGACCTGATCCGGATCTTCTACTTCAGCCGCCTCGTAGCACGGGTCTTCACCCACGACCCGGACGGCTGGATGATCAAAGGAGGCCAGGCCCTCCTCGTCCGCTACGCCAACGCCCGCCTCAGCCAGGACATCGACCTGCAGTCCCTCGACCCCGACCGCGACGCCGAGCAGGCCCGCCAAGCCCTCATCACCGCCGCCGGCATGGACCTCGACGACTTCCTCAAGTTCACCCCAGGCAAGTACGAGCCTCACGCCGACGGACAGCGCGGCGGCGCCCAGCACTTCGACGTCTACGTCGGCGCCCGCAAGGCCGTACACATCAAGGTCGACGTTGTCGTCGGCCGCCCCCTCGCCGGCACACCAGAGCTGCGCTCACTGAGCCCTGCCGTTCCCATGGAATGGCCGGACGAATGGCCAACCGTCCGCCTCTACCCGGTGCTCGACCACATCGCCGACAAGATCTGCGCGATGTACGAACGCCACAACGGCGCCCCCTCCAACCGCTTCCGTGACCTTGCCGACCTCCTCCTGATGAGCCAGCAAGAAACCATCGACGGCAAGACGGCCCGGGTCGTGCTGCACAACGAGGCGCAACGCCGGCGGAACCTCGGCACCGAACTCAAGCTGCCCGCCGAGCGCTTCGAGATCCCCGACCCTACGTGGACCGCAGCCGCCTACCGTCAGGCCGCAGCGCTCGTCATCGGCCTCAACGGATGCCGGACCCTCGAAACGGCCACCGCCGCGGCCCACGCCTTCGTCACTCCCCTGCTCACCGACGAGGCGATCGGCCGATGGGACCCGCACCTCGGCGAATGGCTGCCGCCCGACGCCTGACGTGCCTACCGCCGCCGGGGTCGACCACGGGGAGCACCAAGTCAAGGACAGCGCCAGCCTGCCGACCCGGCGAGGCCAGCAGGGCGCCCGTACGCGACCGACCCCGGCCCCGCCAGCCGGCGCCCGTCCGGGCCCGCCGCAGGCCGGGGCGTCAGCCCTCGTACATCTCCCCGCTGAGGATGGCCAGCGCCGTCTGCTCGATGGTGTCCCGCCGGGTCACCTCGCCCGTCGTCGGTGACGGGTAGTCGGCGGGCAGTGCGCGCTCCACCGCGTCCACGATGTCGCCGACGGTGAACGTCACCCCGGTGTCCACCGCCAGGCGGGCGACGCTCTCGACGGCCGCCTCCGTGCGAGTGATCAGATCCCGGGCCAGCAGCGAAAAGTCCATAGTCATGAGCCGACGGTAGCCGCGGGCCTACAGTCAGGCACCGACCTTGGCGGATCGCCGCGCAGCCCGGCCCGGGACCGGCCCCGGGCCGGACGGCATCGAGCCGGCGCCCGCGGCCACGCCCGGCTGCTTTTCGTGACGGCGAAGGGCTGTCCCAGGCCTGTGTCCTAGGACATCCACCCCCCGTTTGCCCAGGTGGGGAGGCCGCGCTGCGGGTCCGCGTCACGGATCACGAAACCGGCCGTCACGACCTTGTGCCGCCGTACGCTGGATCAGGTGATCCCCGATCAGCACGGCCCCGATCCGGCCCCGCGACGCGCGGCCTGCGGCAAGCACCTGCCGCCCTCCGGCCGGGGCCGCCCGCGGGCCTACTGCGACACGGCCCGCCGGTCCGCGGCCTACCGGCGCCGGCGCACCGCGCCACCGGCCGCCGCCACCGCCACCGCCACCGCCGACATGGTCCTGCCGAACATCACCGGCACACCGAGCGAGCAACTGCCCGCCATCGCCGAGGCCCTCGCCGACGACGTCCACCTCTACCTCGACGCCCTGCAGCACGGCGACGCCGACGACGCCGAGCAGCTGCTCGCCGACCTCCACCAGGACTGGCCCGCCGTCCTCGACCGCCTCCTGGAGCAGGCCCGCCTCGCCCACGCCGAGCACGCCCAGCCCGCCAGCGCCGCGACTCCACCCGCCAGCCGCCCTCCCACACCCCACCGCGCCGCCCAAGCCGCCCAGGCCGGGCCGGACCGCTCCCCGGCCAACCGGGAGAAGTGGGCCTCCCTCCTCGACGACACCCCCACCGCCCCACCACCCCCACCCACCCTGCCCACCGACCGCCACGGCCCCACCGACACCGAACACCCCCTGCCCCAAGCCGGCCCCACCTGGACACTGCGCACCTGGAGCAGCCTGGGCGAGCGCCCCACCGTCCACCTCGTCAAGTTGCGCAGCCTCTTCCCCGACCCCGAAGGCTGGGTCGAATACGGCCTCACCGGCCCCCACTGGTCCGCCATCCTGCTGCGCCCCGCCGGCGACCCCATCCACCTCCTGGACTTCCTCGACCGCCCCCAGCGCCACGCCACCGCCCAACTCGCCGCCCTGGCCGTCGTCAACGCCTTCCAGCGGGGCCTGAGCCTGCGCTGAGCACCCGCCCGACGCCCCGCCCGACGCCCCGCCCCGCCCCGCCCCGCCCCGGCCCGCCGCTCCGCCGGCCCGCCCGCCCGGCCGGGCCGCCCACCGGCCGCCCGGCCCCGCCCGCGGCCCGCGACTCCACCAACACCACGGGCGTACGGAACCCGAGCGGGCACTACTTCCCACAGAAGTAGTCGGCCCTCCCGCACCCCGGTTGTCCCGCACCCTGACCAGCCAGAACACCCCGCCGAGGCCACTAACCCGAAGCAACCTCCGAAGCAACCTCCGGAGCAACGCCCGAGGCAACGCCCGGAGCAACCTCCGAAGCAACCTCCGGG